>NZ_JADHVT010000135.1 GCF_016783915.1 Acidovorax sp. | reverse complement strand
TGCAGCATGTACACCACGTCTTCGGTGGCCACGTTGCCGGTGGCGCCCTTGGCATAAGGGCAGCCTCCCAGCCCGGCCACGGACGACTGGAAGTTCCACACGCCCAGCTCCAGCGCGGCCAGCGTGTTGGACAGCGCCTGTCCGTAGGTGTCGTGGAAGTGGCCCGACACATCGTCAATGCCAAAGTGCTGCAGCGTCGCCTCCAGCGCCTTCTGCACCTTGCGTGGCGTGCCCACACCGATGGTGTCGGCCACGTCCACGCGCTGTACGCCAATGCCCTTGAGCAGGCCTGCGAGGTACGCCACGCGCTCGGGCGCAATGTCACCCTCGTACGGACAGCCCACGGTGCAGCTCATGGCACCGCGCACGCGGATGCCGGCGGCCAGCGCGGCCTGCACCACGGGCGCAAACCGCTCGATGCTTTCGGCAATGGTGCAGTTGATGTTCTTCTGGCTAAAGGCCTCGCTGGCGGAGCCAAACACCACGATCTCATCGGGCTTGTCGAGCACCGCCGCCTCAAAACCTTTGAGGTTGGGCGTGAGCACCGAATACGCGACGCCGCTCTGGCGGGTGATACCTGCCATCACTTCGTGGTTGTCGGCCATCTGCGGCACCCACTTGGGGCTGACGTAGCTGGTGACCTCGATCTCTTTCAGGCCGGCTTGCTGCAGGCGGTGCACCAGCTCGATCTTCACGGCGGCGGGCACCGGGGTCTTTTCGTTCTGCAGGCCGTCGCGGGGGCCAACGTCGATGAGGCGGACGCGGGAAGGGATGCTCATGGGGGCTACCAGGTGAAGAGATCAATCTTGGATTGTCCGGCGTGTGTGCCGCCAAGGCCACCCCATATCCTGCCAGACCATTCGCCGGACGTGCCATCAGCCGCTCGTTCAGCCGCCCGACGTGCCAGCACCTTCCACCTCTTGCCGCAGCAAGGCCACCATCTCCTGCGCAGCCAGAGACAGGGGGCGCCCGCGCAGGGTGATCAGTCCGATGGGCCGGTGCAGTACCGGCGCCTTGAGCGGGCGCGCAACCACCTCGGGCCTGCGCACCACCTGAGCAGCCAGCTCGGGCAACGCACTCACGCCCAGCCCCGCAGCCACCATGGCCGCGATGGTGGCCAGGTGTTCCACCTCATAGCGCGGCGCAAAACGGATGCGATGGGTCAGCAAGGCCTCTTCCGCATACTGCCGCACGCTGGTGCCTGCGGGCATGGAGACGTGTGGCAGCTCGGCCACATCCGCCCAGGCAATGGCGCTGCGCCCTCGGGCCAGCGGGTGCGTGCGCCCCATCAGCAGCACAAAGCGATCGGACACCAGCGGGGTGTAGTCCAGGTCGGCATAGGCGGGGTTGGCAGCCGTGAGGGCAAAGTCCACCCGCCCGGCCCGTACCATGTCAAACGCCGGGCCAGCCAGGCTGTCAAACAACTCCAGCTGCACGCCCGGGTGCTTCGCCGCAAACCGGGCAAACGCGCGCGGCACGGCACCGGCCGCCAGCGACGGCAGCGCCGCCAGCGCCATGCGGCCCACTTGCAGCTGCGCCACCTCCTGCACACGGCGCACGGTCTCTTCCATCTGGTGGCGCAAAAAGCGGGCTTGCTCGGCAAACACCTCGCCCGCCAGCGTGAGCTGCACGGTGCGCGTGGTGCGCTCAAACAGGCGCACGTCCAGCATCTCCTCCAGCCGCGCCACCGTGCCCGATACCGCCGACTGCGACAGGTGCATCTGCAAGGCCGTGCGCCGAAAACTCAGCGTCTCGGCCAACGACAGGAATACATCCACCTCGCGGGCGGACCAATTGATCTTCATAGCCGATCAGTCTATCGAAAAAGACGTCTGGACCGCGCAATGCGGGCCACCTAGACTGATTTCAACGCAAGCACAACGCTGAAGCCTCTTGAAAAAGACAAGGAGACACGATGGAGAAAAACACGCCGCGCAACGCGCGCACCGTGGTGGTGGGCGGAGGCACCATGGGGGCCGATGTGGCCGTGGTCCTGGCACGGGGCGGCGCGCAGGTTACGGTGGTGGACCCCCACGCCGCACGCCGCGACTACCTGTTGCCCCACATTGCACAAGAGCTTGCCGCCGCAGGCCAGGCCACCCATGCCGGCGCGGTGCAGGTATGCGCCAGCCTGCAGGACGTTGACTGGAACGGCGTGGTGCTGGTGGTCGAATGCATCACCGAGCAACTGGCCGCCAAGCAAAAGCTGTTTGCCCTGCTGGAAACCGTAGCGCCCCCCAATGCCGTGCTGGCCAGCAACAGCTCGGGCTTTCCCATCAGCGCCATCGCGCAGGGCCTGGCCACGGCCCAGCGCATGCTGGGCCTCCACTTCTTCATGCCCGCGCACTTGGTACCGCTGGTGGAGGTGGTACTGGGCGAGCGCAGCGACCCGGAGCTGGGCACCTGGCTGCACGCCTTCATGCGCGGCTGCGGCAGCGTGCCAGTGCTGGTCAAGAAGGACAAGCCGGGCTTTCTGGCCAACCGCATGCAGCACGCCCTGTCGCGCGAGGCGTTTGCGCTCATCGACGAAGGCATTGCCTCGCCCGAGGACGTGGACGCCGCCGTGCGCTTCGGCTTTGGTTTCCGGTTCCTCGCTGCAGGCCCGGTGCTGCAGCGCGACCATGCAGGCATTGAGGTGCACACCGCCGCCGCAGCCACCATGTACCCCACGCTGTCCAACACGGACGTGCCCGCCCAGGCCTTGCGCGACAAGGTGGCCCAGGGCCAGCTCGGCATGAAGACCGGCAAGGGCTTTTTCGACTGGCCCGAAGACCGCAAGCTGGCCGAGCGCGCGCGCTACGACACTCTGCTGCGCCAGGGCCTGGCCCTGCTGGCCAGCGAGCTGCCCACCATCGAGGCCCCCACCAACACCTCATCGACTGACACCCCATCGACCACCGGAGCCCGCGCATGAGTGCATCGCCCGCCACCCCCAGCCAGTGGGCCGACCCACTGATCGTGACCGTGGCGCCCAACGGCGCCTACAAGCAGCCTGCCGACCATCTGGCCGTGCCCATCACACCGGCCACGCTGGCCACCACGGCCAAGGCCTGCCTGGACGCGGGAGCGGCCATGCTGCACATGCACATCCGCGACGCGCAAGGCCGCCACAGCCTTGATGTGGAGGGCTACCGCGAGGCGCAGCGCGTGGTGCGCCAGGCTGTGGGCGACGCGATGGTCATCCAGATCACCAGCGAAGCCGCAGGCGTGTACCAGGCCCCCGCGCAGATCGCCATGGTGGAGGCCCTGCAACCCGAGGCCGTGTCCATCGGCCTGCGCGAAATCGACAAGTCCGAGATCGGCGAAGCCGGTTTGCAGCGCTTCTTTTCAGACCTGGCGCAGCGCCGCACCATGGTGCAGGTCATCCTGTACGACGTGGCCGACCTGCGCCGCTGGCAGGCCTTGCGCGCCAGTGGCGTGGTGCCCGATGCGCCGTGGTTCCTGCTGTTTGTGCTGGGCCGCTACAGCGCGGGGCAGACCTCCAGCCCGCGCGATCTGCTGCCCTTCCTGGCTGCCCACCAAGGCCCGGAGCCCTGGGCCGTGTGCGCCTTTGGTGCTGCAGAAAACACCTGCATCACTGCCGCCACACTGTTTGGAGGACATGCGCGGGTCGGCTTTGAAAACAACCTGCTGTGCAAGGACGGCAGCGTGGCCCCCGACAACACCGCGCTGGTGCGCCAGGCCGTCGATGCCGCCGCCGCGCTGGGCCGCCCGCTGGCCACCGCAGCCGATATCCGGCAGCGTTTTGGCGCAGGCTGAGCTGCCCCGCCCGACAGCGCGCCCTATCCATTGACATCAACCCGCAGCAGACGGGCTTTATCCATCCCCCAGGAGACAGACATGCAACACCGCCCAATTTCCTCGCGCATGCCCCGCGCCACCCGCCGCACCGTGCTGCACGCAGCCCTTGCCGTCCCCCTGGCCCTAGGCCTGGCGGGCCAGGCCGCCGCACAGTCGACCGCCACCGCTTTCCCCAGCAAGACCATCCGCTTTGTGGTGCCCTACCCACCCGGTGGCCCCACCGACCTGATGGCCCGCATGCTGCAGCCCGAGCTGCAAAGCCGCCTGGGCGTGACCGTGGTGGTAGACAACAAGGGCGGTGCTGGTGGCAACACGGGCAGCGCCGAGGTCGCCAAGCAGGCCCCGGCCGACGGCCACACCCTGCTGCTGGCCGCCAGCGGCCCGATGGCGGTCAACCCGTCGCTGTACGCCAGCATGCCGTTCAACCCGCTGACCGATCTGGCGCCGGTGATCCAGCTGTCGGCGTTCCCGTTGGTGCTCGAAGTGCACCCCTCGCTGGGCGTCAAGACACTGGCCGAGTTCCTGGCCATGGCCAAGGCCGGCAAGCCAGTGCTGAGCTACGCGTCTGCCGGTAACGGCACACCTCAGCACCTGGCGGGCGAGCTGTTCAACACCACGGCGGGCGTGAAGATGGGGCATATCCCTTACCGGGGCGCAGGCCCCGCGCTCAACGACCTGATCGGCGGGCAAGTGAACGTGATGTTCGACATCGTCGGCAGCTCGTTACCCCACATCCAGGCGGGCAAACTCATCCCGCTGGCCGTCACGTCGAGCGAGCGTGCCAAGGTCCTGCCCAACGTACCCACCATGGCCGAGGCTGGCATTGCGGGCTACCAGATCACGGGCTGGCACGGCATTGCAGTGCGCGCAGGCACACCGCAGGCCACCATCGACAAGCTCAACGCCACGGTCAACGCCATCTTCAAGGAGCCCGCCTTCCGCGCCAAATGGGAAGCCATCGGCACGCCGGTGGTGGCGGGCAGCGCGGCCGACTTTGGTGCACTGATCAAGGCCGACGCGCAGCGCCTGGGCAAGCTGGTGCGCGATGCTGGCGTGACGGTGGATTGAACACCGCGCGTCGGGGTTCTCTGGCTCAGTAGCCGCGTGCGGGGTTCACCACACCCGCCACGGCCTCGCCGTGCTCCAGTGCCACCATCTTGCGCGCAATCTGCGCAATGCTTTCGTCGCGCAGCGTGCGCGCCGAAGTGTGGGGCGTGATGGTGATGCGTGGGTGGTTCCAAAATACGTGGCCTGCGGGCAGCGGCTCGGTGCGGAACACATCGAGCGTGGCACCCGCCACGTGGCCGCCGCCTATGGCGGCGATCAAGTCTTCGTCCACCAGGTGCGCGCCGCGCGCCACATTGATCACGTAAGCGCCGGGCAACAGGCGGGCGAGCGTGTCTTTGTGGATGACGTTGGTCGTGTCAGGTGTGAGGGGCAGCAGGTTGACCAGCACGCGGCTGGCGGCCAGAAAGTCGTTGAACTGCTCCGCACCCGTGAAGGCGCGCACACCATCGATGGCCTTGGGGCTGCGGCTCCAGCCGTTGATGGGAAAGTCAAACAGTGCCAGCGTCTTGGCCACACGTTCGCCCAGTACGCCCAGGCCCATCACGCCGATGGGGAAATCGCTGCGCATTCGGGGCTTGCGGTAGCCCCAACGGCCGGCGGCCATGTCAGCCTCGTAGCCATCAAACTCCCGAAAGTGGCGGATGACCGCATGGCTCACGTACTCGGCCATCTGCACGGCCATGCCCGCATCGTCCAGCCGCACCACCAATACATGGGGTGGCAGGCGCAGCTTGAGCAACCCATCCACACCCGCGCCGATGTTGAATAGCGCCTTGAGGCCCGGCTGCTCGTCCATGAACTGCTGGGGCGGCGCCCAGACCACGGCGTAGTCGGCCTGCGGCGCGCCCGGTTGCCACACGGAAACATCAGCGCCAGGCAATGCGGCGGACAGGCCCTGGAGCCAAGGGTCGGCCTTGGTGTCGGTACAGCAAAAAGTGATTTTCATGGCGCCTAAGGGTAGCCGCATCGGGCACCTCGCGCTGTCACCTGCAGGGCGCCCTGGAGCCGATCAGGCCTTTTCGGCCGCCACCAGCTTGAGCAGCTCGGCCCCTTCGGTGACCTGGTCGCCGGGCGCGTACAGCAGCTCCTGCACCACACCGTCGGCCGGGGCGGCGATGGTGTGCTCCATCTTCATGGCCTCCATCACCGCCAGGGGCTGGCCTTTGGCGACCTTGTCGCCCGCCTTCACGGCGAACGACACCACCTTGCCGGGCATGGGGGCGGTGAGGCGCCCACCTTCAGCTGCGGCCTCGCCCGCGTGGGCCAGCAGGTCGATGGCGGTGATCTGCGTGGCGCCCAGCGGGGTGAACACGTGGTCTACCTCACCTTGCGCATAGACCGCGGCGCGCGTGCGCTGGCCGGCAAACTGCAGTTCAATGCCTTCGGCCTTAGCGGAAAACACCAGCGGTCCGGCCACGGCGTGCTCTCCCTCACCCACCGTCAGGTGCAGGCTGCCGCCACGCTCGTAGTTCAGCCAGGCCTTGGCATGTTCGCCACCAAACTCAAACTCAAACCGGCGCTGCACCACACCATGCGTGTGGAAACCATCGCGGCGGCTGAACGGGTCCACGCCTTCGGTGGCGCGCTCATTCAGCAAGGTCTGCGCCACGGCAGCTGCGGAAGCCAGCGGCAGGCCGACGGGCTCCTGGTGGAACAGCACGGCCTGTTCGCGTGGGATGAGCGCGGTATCGAGCTGCGCACGGGCAAACGAATCGGTGCGCGCCACGCGGCGCAAGAACTGCACGTTGGTGGCCAGGCCCACGATGTGGGTCTGCGCCAGCGCTTCATCGAGCCGCGCCAGGGCCTGTTCGCGCGTGTCGCCATGCACGATGAGCTTGGCCACCATGGAGTCGTAGAAGGGGCTGATCGCATCGCCCTGGCGCACGCCGGAATCAACACGCACCGCGACACCTGTGTCGCTCACATTCGCTCGTTCAAACGTCACGCACTCGGGCAGCGCATACACATTGAGCGCGCCCGTGGCAGGCAGGAAGTTGTTGTCGGGGTTCTCGGCGCAAATGCGGGCCTCGATGGCGTGGCCTGTGATGCGCAGGTCGTCCTGCTGGAGCGGCAGCGGCTCGCCCGACGCCACGCGCAACTGCCACTCCACCAGGTCCAGCCCGGTGATGGCCTCGGTCACGGGGTGCTCCACCTGCAGGCGGGTGTTCATCTCCATGAAGTAGAACTTCATCTGCTCGGGCGCATCGTAGCCGCCGGGCTGCTCCACGATGAACTCCACCGTGCCCGCGCCCACGTAGTTCACCGCCCGCGCGGCAGCCACTGCGGCCTCGCCCATACGGGCGCGCAACTCGGGCGTCATGCCGGGAGCGGGCGCTTCTTCCAGCACCTTCTGGTGGCGGCGCTGCACCGAGCAGTCGCGCTCAAACAGGTACACGCAGTTGCCGTACGTGTCGCCAAACACCTGGATCTCGATGTGGCGCGGGCGCTGCACATATTTTTCGACCAGCACCGCGTCGTCACCAAAGCTGTTGATGGCCTCGCGCTTGCAAGAGTCGAGCGCTGCGGCAAAGTCCTCGGCCTTGTCCACGGCGCGCATGCCCTTGCCACCGCCGCCCGCGCTGGCCTTGATGAGCACGGGGTAGCCAATGAGGTCCGCCTCGCGTTGCAGCAGAGCCGGGTCCTGGTCAGCCCCGTGGTAGCCGGGCACCAGGGGCACCTGGGCCTGCTCCATGAGGCGCTTGGACTCGGCCTTCAGCCCCATGGCATTGATGGCGCTGGCAGGCGGGCCGATGAAGACCAGACCCGCGTTGGCACAAGCCTTGGCAAAGTCTTCGTTCTCACTCAGGAAACCGTAGCCAGGGTGGATGGCCTGCGCGCCCGTGGCCTTGGCAGCCTCGATGATGCGTTCCCAGCGCAGGTAGCTGTCCTTGGGCGCGCTGCCTCCGATATGCACGGCTTCGTCGCACACGGCCACATGCTTAGCGTTGGCGTCCGCATCGGAATACACGGCGACAGTTTTCACGCCCAGGCGCTTGGCAGTTGCGGCCACACGGCACGCGATCTCACCCCGGTTAGCAATCAGAATCTTTTTGAACATTTAAGCCACCTTGGCAGAACCAGAAAATAAAGAAGACAAGCGCCGCACCACGGCGCGCAAAAACTTGAACAGCACCACCAGCAGCAGCAACGACACGACCACCATCACGACCAGCGCGATGCCGAAAGCCACCGGGTGCTGCGTGGCCAGCCACACCACAGCCACCACCAGGCCATCTTCAAAGAACGACAGGCCCCAGTTGGAAAAAGGCTCCGGCGACGTATTCACCGCCGCCCGCGTGGTCATCTTGGTGGCCAGGGCGGTGGCCGAGAGCGATCCGCCCAGCAGCCCCGCCACCACAGCCATCGTGGCGTTGTCGGCACCAAACACGCCATAGGCCAACGCGGCGCCCGCGGGCACGCGGATGAAAGCGTGGATGGCGTCCCAGGCGCTGTCCACCCAGGGCACCTTGTCGGCAAAAAACTCCACCATCACCATGAAGCCGCTGACCATCAGCACCAGCGGGTGCTGCAGCATCGCCAGGCCGGGCGGCAGGGGCATCCAGCCCAGCACACCCATCATGCCGACGAGGAACACCACCGCATACAGCCGAAACCCGCTGGCCCAGCCCAGTGCAGCGGCCAGTGCCAGCAGGCTGGGCATGTCGAGCCGCGCCGTGGCCGTGGCTGCCGCGTCGCCCACGGCGCGCGCGGTGCCGCCATCCACATGCAGCCCCAGCGTGTGGAGCCACTGCACGATGTTGAACCAGAGGGTGTCCATGGCCTGCTTGTACCGATCAGCCCAACCAGTTGGGCTTGCGCTTATTGAGGAACGACTGCACGCCTTCCCTGCCCTCGTCGCTCGCACGAATCTCGGCAATGCCTTGCACCGTGGCGGCAATCAGGCCCGCGTTGATCTCCCGTTCTGCCACATCCATCACCAGCTTCTTGCACACGCGCACAGCGTTGGGGCTGGCGCTGGTCAGGGCCTTGAGCAGTTCGTCCACCTTGGTGTCGAGCTGGTCTGCGACCACGACCTCATGCACAAAGCCAATGCGCAAGGCTTCGGCCGCGCCAAAACGCTCAGCGGTGAGGAAGTACCGGTGCGCAGCACGTGCGCCCATGGCACGGATCACATAGGGGCTGATGGTGGCGGGGATGAGCCCCAGCTTCACCTCGCTGAGGCAAAAGCCTGCTGTGTCCACGGCCACGGCCATGTCGCACGCGGCCACCAAGCCCATGCCACCGGCGTACACATCGCCCTGCACGCGGGCGATGGTTGGCTTGGGGCATTCGTAGATCACGCGCAGCATCTCGGCCAGCTTGCCCGCGTCGGCGATGTTTTCGTCGCGCGTGTAGTCGGCCATGCGGCGCATCCAGTTGAGGTTGGCACCGGCGCAAAAGGCAGGGCCTTCTGCGGCGAGCACCACGGCGCGCACGTCGGCACGCCCTCCGACTTCCAGAAAGGCGGCGGTGATCTCGGCAATGACCTCATCGCTGAAGGCGTTGCGGATTTCGGGCTGTGTGAGCGTGATGCGCGCCACGGCGCCTTGGTAAGTGATTTGCAGGTTGCTGCTCATGGGATGGTTCCGGCCTGTTCGGCCTGCAGGAAATAGACAAGGTCCAACTCAGGGCAGGGCTGGCCCAGGGCGGTCAGTGCGGCCGTGATCTGGCCCCGGTGGTGGGTGCCATGGTTGAACACATGGGCCAGGGTGGCGGCAAAGGGCAGAGATGCCGCCGTGCCGCGCATGGTGGTGTAGTCCAGCGTGCCGCTCCAGCGCTCGGCAGGCCAGGTTGCGATCAGCGGAGCCCAACGGGCCGCACCTTCTTGCAGGCGCAGCGCGAGTGCCTTCCGGTCAGCCTCCACTTCAGCATCCAGCGCTACTTTGGGCGAGGTGCCTTGCGAGAATCGCACAAACCACAGCAAATGCTCGCCCACGAGCAGATGGTTGAGCGTGCTGTGGATGCTGCGAAAGAACAGTCCCACATCGCGCCGGTAGTCTGCCTCCTGCAAGGTGTCCACGACATCAAGGAGGCGGTCCGTGGCCCACTGGTTGTAGCGTGCAAGCTGGCTGAAATGCTGGATGGGGTTCATGGCGCCTTCCGCGTGCCCAGCACCCGGCTCCAGAACGATTGCAGGGCGGCCAGCGACTTTGCGCGCGCCTGCAGGTTACCGCCCTGGTGCACCCCCTGTACTGAGGTACCGTTAGGCACATCGCCGCGCAGACGCACGGGCGCTGTGCCGTCAAAGCCGTGGTAGCTGCCCTCGTACACATGCACGGTGACATCGCTGCCCGCGCGGGCCTGGAGTGCGGCGGCCCATTCCACGCAAGGTTGGGCCGGGGTCCAGTCGTCCAGTGCGCCCAGTTGCATCAGCAGCGGAACACTCTCTGCCACGGCCTGGCGTTTGAGCAAAGGCACGCAGCCAGGGTAGAAGACCGCCGCGCCAGCCAGTGGCGGCTCGCCCTCTTGGAGGTCGGAGTGTCGCTGCACCAGCAGATTCAACGTCGTGGTGCCGCCGTTGGACCAGCCCATCACGCCGATGCGCTGCGCATCCACGCCGGGCTGTGCGACCAGCCACACCAGGGCAGCGCGCGCATCCTGCGCGCGATCGTTCACGCCCAGAGTGCGGTCGCGGTAGCGGGTTTGGCACACGTCATGCAGCCCGCGCGATCCGAAACTGTCGGGCATCAGCACGGCATAGCCTGCGGCATGCAGCGTCTCGGCGGTTTCCCTGTAGCGGGAAGACAGCACACCCGTCTTGGCATACAGACCACCACAGCCATGCAGCGCCAGCACGGCCGGCTGTGCGGACGCAGTGGCATGCACTGATGGCTGGGGCGCAGGCCACCAATGGGCACGCAGCACGGCGCCGGAAGGCAAAGGCAACTCCACCTGCTGCAGCACTACAGGCGCCTCAGCGGCCGGCTGGGCCCATGCAGCACCAGCGCAGGCACCGGCCAGGGCCAACGCGGCGAAGGCCTTGCGGGGGAAGAGGTGGGTGGCAAACGTCATGGCACCCAGGTCAACGCCCAGCAGGGGTTGGGAACCCGTTCGTATCCAGAAATTCGGAAACGGCGGGCTGCCACACTTGCGGGAAACGCGTGAAAAGGGAGTGCCCATCTTCACCATGCGGAGGGAACTGCACAAAGCCCGCCTTGCCCCCCGCCTTGGTGAACGCGGCATGCCACTGGCGCGGCAACTGGGGGCCGAAGTACATGTCGTTTTCGGTGTAGATCCAAAGCATGGGCACCTTGGCCTGCGCACCGTAGGTCTGAAAGGTGCGCTCCAGCGCAGGCTGCGAGCAGGGGTTCTGGGGCCGGCCCTTGGGGTCACCGCCACTGCCGCCTGCAAAGTTGATGGCCGCCACCACACCGGGCGGATTCATCGCGGCCAAGGCCACCGTGCTGGCGCCACCGAACGACTGCCCGACCACCAGCACCCTGTCGGGCGCAACGTCGGGCCGCTGGCGCACGGCGTTCAGGGCGGCCAGCATTTGCACGGCAGCAGCGTCGAACCCTGGCGGGTAGTTGCGGTTGTTGCAGGCCCCCGTGTCCTCCACATCCTCACCACCGCTCACGCCATAGCCCACGCGGGTCGGCACGGCCACCACAAAGCCACGGCGCAGCAGGTAGCGCGACGCATCGGTGTAGCGCGCCCGCCCCAGGCTGGCCCGGCCTTGCACATCCGGTGCGCGACCGTGGTTGATGAGCGCAATCGGCGCAGGCCGGGGGTTGGTGTCGTCGGACCAGACCGTCACGCGGATGTCTTGGGCGATCTGCTTGCCCCAGGGGTTTTTGATCTGCACAGGCACATCGATCTGCTCCTCCACCACCCGTGCATGCGCGGCACCGGCCAGCACCGCCAACGCAACACCCCAAGCCAGTCCATAAGACACGCGCATCTCAGCAGCCCCTTACATGCGGAACAGACCGAACTTGGTGTCTTCGATCGGCGCGTTGCGCGTGGCGGCCAGCCCCAGCGCGAGTACACGGCGGGTGTCGGCCGGGTCGATCACGCCGTCGTCCCACAGGCGCGCGGTGGCGTAGTAAGGGTGGCCCTGGTCTTCGTACTGGCGGCGGATGGGGGCCTTGAAGGCTTCTTCTTCCTCCATGCTCCACTGGCCGCCTTTGCCTTCGATGCCATCGCGCTTCACGGTGGCCAGTACACCGGCCGCCTGCTCGCCGCCCATCACGCTGATGCGCGCGTTGGGCCACATCCACAGGAAGCGCGGCGAGTACGCGCGGCCGCACATGCCGTAGTTGCCCGCGCCAAAGCTGCCGCCGATGATGATGGTGAACTTGGGCACGCTGGCCGTGGCTACGGCCGTGACCATCTTGGCGCCGTTGCGGGCAATGCCTTCGTTCTCGTACTTGCGGCCGACCATGAAACCGGTGATGTTCTGCAGGAACACCAGCGGGATCTTGCGCTGGCAGCACAGCTCGATGAAGTGCGCGCCTTTCAGGGCCGACTCGCTGAACAGAATTCCGTTGTTGGCGATGATGCCGACCATCATCCCTTCGATGCGCGCAAAACCTGTAACCAGCGTGGTGCCGTAGCGTGCCTTGAACTCGTCGAACTCGCTGCCGTCCACGATGCGCGCAATGATCTCGCGCACGTCAAACGGCTTGCGCGTGTCCACAGGGATCACGCCGTACAGCTCGTCTGCTGCGAATTTAGGAGCTACCGGCGCATGATCTGCGGGCGCCTGCGGCTTGTTTTTATTCAAATTGCGCACGGCATTGCGTGCCAGTTGCAGCGCATGCATGTCGTTCTGCGCCAGGTGGTCGGCCACACCCGACAGGCGCGTGTGCACGTCGCCGCCGCCCAGGTCTTCCGCCGTGACGACCTCGCCCGTAGCGGCCTTGACCAGCGGCGGGCCGCCCAGAAAGATCGTGCCCTGGTTCTTGACGATGATCGATTCATCGC
>NZ_JADHVT010000134.1 GCF_016783915.1 Acidovorax sp. | reverse complement strand
GTGGGCTACCTGTACTGCATCGGCAACCCGCGCACCGACTGGCTCTACAACACCGAGCCCGACGCCGGCCTGAACGGCCGCACGCTGCGCTACCCACGCGGCAAGACGCTGGGTGGCTGCAGCAGCATCAACGGCATGATCTACATGCGCGGCCAGGCGCGCGACTATGACCAGTGGGCTGAGCTGACGGGCGACGCCAGCTGGCGCTGGGACAACGCGCTGCCCTACTTCCGCCGTCACGAGGACCACTGGCGCCTGGACCAGCCTGGCAGCGTGAACGAAAATTTCAAACGCCTGCACGGCAACAAGTCCACCGGCAGCACCGGCGAGTGGCGGGTGGAAAAGCAACGCCTGCGCTGGGACGTGCTCGACGCCTTTGCCCACGCCGCGCAGCAGGCCGGCATCCCCGCCACCGACGACTTCAACAGCGGCAGCAACGAAGGCGTGGGCTACTTCGAGGTCAACCAGAAAAGCGGTTGGCGCTGGAACACCGCCAAGGCCTTTTTACGCCCCACCTGCTATGGCCGGCCCAACTTCGAGATGTGGACCAGCGCGCAGGCGTCCAAGCTCATCCTCGAAATCCAGCCCGACGGCAGCCAGCGCTGCACCGGCGTGGTGGTGTGGGATGGCCACGAGATGGTCACAGCCCGCGCGGCGGGCGAGGTGATCCTGAGCGCAGGCGCCGTCAACTCGCCCCAGCTGCTGCAGCTGTCGGGCATCGGCCCGGCTGCGCTGCTGCGCCAGCACGGCGTGGATGTGAAGGTGGACCTGCCGGGCGTGGGCGCCAACCTGCAAGACCACTTGCAGATCCGCGCAGTGTTCAAGGTGCAAGGGGTGCAGACGCTCAACACCATGGCCAACTCGCTGGTCGGCAAAGCCAAGATCGGGCTCGAATACGCGCTCAAGCGCAGCGGGCCCATGAGCATGGCGCCTTCGCAGCTCGGTGCGTTCACCCGCAGCAGCCCCGACCAGCTCTATCCCAACATCGAATACCACGTGCAGCCGCTGTCGCTCGATGCGTTTGGCGAGCCGCTGCACGGCTTTCCGGCCTTCACCGCCAGCGTGTGCAACCTCAACCCCACCAGCCGGGGCACGGTGAACATCAAGAGCGCCGATTTCAAGGCCGCGCCTGCCATCGCGCCCAACTACCTCTCCACCCCCGAAGACCGCCAGGTGGCCGCCGACAGCCTGCGCGTCACGCGCCGCATCGTGGCCCAGCCCGCGCTGGCCAAGTACCAGCCGCAGGAGTGGAAGCCCGGCGTGCAGTTTGAAAGCGACGAAGACCTGGCGCGCCTGGCGGGCGACATCGCCACCACCATCTTCCACCCCGTGGGCACCACCAAGATGGGCCGCGACGGCGACCCCATGGCCGTGCTGGATGCGCAACTGCGCGTGCGCAATGGGCGCGGCGGCGTGGTGGCCGGCCTGCGCGTGGTGGATGCGGGCGCCATGCCCACCATCACCAGCGGCAACACCAACTCGCCCACGCTGATGATGGCGGAGAAGGCGGCGGAGTGGATCATCCAGGCAAGGCGGGCGGCGTGAGTACCATCGCGCCGATGTACTCCTCCACTTTCATCTTTGCGACCAAACAGTTAGACGACGCCTTTCACCGCCTGGACGAGGCGATTGCCACCGCCGCCCGTTCCATCGACGGCTACCTGGGCGAGGAGTCCTGGACGGATACGGGCAACGGCCTGGTGTCCAACGTGTATTACTGGCAGTCGCTGGAAGCCTTGCAAACGCTGATGAAACACCCCGCGCACCTGAAGGCCAAGGCCGCGCAGGCGCAGTGGCTCAATGGCTACCAGGTGGTGATTGCGCAGGTGCTGCGCACCTACGGCGACAACCAGCTGACCGGGCTGCTGCCCACGGCCGGGCTGTTCACGCAAGGCACTGCGCCCCACTGATCTTTGCAAGCCCCGGCGCCCAGGTCGCTGCAGCGTTCAGCGGATGCCGCCCACATAGCGCGGCACCTCGGGGGCGGGCTCAGGCGTCGGTGCGGGGCGCGAGCGCACAGCCTGCGCCGCCACGTCCAGCAGCGGACGGCGCGGCGCTGCAAGGGGAGTGGCGTGCAGGGCGTGCTCCAGGCGGTCGGCCCACTCGGCCAGATCGGGCGCGTTGTCGTCCACAGCGCGCTGGCGCGCAAACCGCACGATCTCCTGCGCATAGTCCGCGTTGACCGCCATCCATTCGGTATCGGTCACGCGACCCGTTTTGCGCCGCAACAGCACATGCAGGTGGGCGGCAATTGCCAGCTTGTCGGAATCGGACATGGTCGGCTCCTTAATGCATTGGGGTCATCCATCGGACTGCACCCGCTTGTCCGCGTTGCGCAGCGATGCGGGAGCGGGGAAGGCCTGCCGGGTCTCTCGGGGGCTCATTCAGCCGCCCAGGCGCTCGCGGTGCTGGGCAATGTCCAGCCCCGTCTGTTCGCTCTGTTCGTCCACCCGCAGGCCCATCGCAAAGTTGATGACCCACAGCAGCGCGGCCGTCACCACCAGGCTGTAGGCCGCCACGGCGCCCACGCCGATGGCCTGGGTCAGCAGGCTGCCCGCCACCCCGCCCACGGTCTTGCTGGCCAGCACACCGGTGAGCAGTGACCCCACGATGCCGCCAACGCCATGCACGCCAAATACGTCGAGCGAGTCATCCACCCGCAGCAGCCGCTTGAGCCCCGTGGCGCCCCAGTAGCAGGCCAGCCCGGCCACCAGCCCAATCACCACGGCCGAGCGCAGCGTGACAAAACCGGCGGCGGGTGTGATGGCCACCAGCCCCGCTACCAGGCCGGAGCACAGCCCCAGCAGCGACGGGCGCCCGCGCACCACCCACTCGCCCAGCATCCACGACAGCGCACCGGCCGCAGCGGCCAGGTGCGTCACTGCCATGGCGAGCCCGGCACGCCCATCGGCCGCGACAGCAGAGCCTGCGTTGAAGCCAAACCAGCCCACCCACAGCATGCCCGCACCCGCCATGGTGAGCCCCAGGTTGTAGGGCTCAAACGGCTCGCGCCCATACCCCGCGCGGCGGCCCAGAAACCAGGCGCACACCAACCCCGCCACGCCCGCGTTCACGTGCACCACCGAGCCGCCCGCAAAATCCAGCGCGCCCATCTGCGCCAGCCAGCCGCCCGGCTCCCACACCCAGTGCGCCACCGGCGCATAGACCACCAGCGTCCACAGGCTGATGAAGACGAGCATGGCCGAAAACCGCATGCGCTCCACGAACGCGCCCACCAGCAGCGCGGCTGTGATGATGGCGAATGTGAGCTGGAACATCGCGTACACAGACTCTGGGATCAGCGGCGCAATGTGGCTCACGGACAGCTTGCCCGCCTCCAGCTGGAAGTCGAGCCCGGCAAAGCCAGCACGGTCCCAGCCGCCAAGCCAGGCGCTGCCCGGTGTGAACGCCAGTGAATACCCCAACGCAAACCACAACAGGCTGACCAGCGCTGCAATCGCGACCACGCTGGCCATGGTGTTGAGCACGTTCTTCCTGCGCACCATGCCTGCGTAAAACAGCGCAATGCCTGGCAGCGTCATCAGCAGCACCAGGGCGGTGGAGGTCATCATCCAGCCGGTATGGGCGGCATTCACCGTGGCCTGCGCCACCAGGGTGGGGCGTGTGAGGGCCGCCGCTATTGCGGGAGCCTCTGGCACGCTCTGGGCCAGCGCACAAGTGCACAGCCCCAGACACAACGACACGACCGCAAACACCCGGTGGTTGACTGCACGCATGCACGCTCCCTTTCGCAATTTGTTACAAGCGCATTGCACGAGCCATGCCAGCCAGGTGCCACCGAATCGGAGCACCGGGCGCCCCCGCAACCCGTCCGGCGCCCAACAACGGGGGGCGGGAAACCCCCAATGCACCAGCAGGGTGCAGCCGTTACAGTTGCGGCACTCGAAAGCGCGCTTCGGTGTGCCAAGCGAGGGGCCCGAGGAGACAACCTTTCTACCAACAACCACATTCCAAACACCCAATGAGGTGTGCACCCTTTCAGGCGCTGGCGATCCCAGCGCCTTTTTCTTGCCCGTTCGATCCTGAACAGTCCTGAATCGATAGCAGGCCCGGTGCGACAATCCTGCGATGGAATGGATTTTGATGACCCTGGCCTCGCTGCTCGCGGGCTTTGTGGATGCGATCGTGGGAGGCGGTGGACTGGTGATGGTGCCCGCGCTGTTTGCAGCTTTTCCGGGCGCGCCCCCAGCCACCCTGCTGGGTACCAACAAGGCGGCCTCGGTGTGGGGCACCGCCATGGCCACCTGGCAGTACAGCCGCAAGGTGCAGATCCGCTGGTCCGCCATGCTGCCTGCTGCGGCTGCTGGTTTTGCGGGCTCGTTCGTGGGCGCCTGGGCCGTCACCGTGGTGTCGGCCGACTTCCTGCGCAAGCTGCTGCCCCTGGTGCTCCTGGGCGTGCTGCTCTACACACTGGCCAAGAAGGAACTGGGGCGGCACCACAACCCCCGGTTTGCAGGCCGGGCCGAAGTGATAGCCGCGTGCCTGATTGGTGTGCTCATCGGGTTTTATGACGGGTTCTTTGGCCCCGGCACGGGCAGCTTCTTCGTCTTTTTGTTCGTGCGGCTGCTGGGCTATGACTTTCTGAATGCGTCGGCGTCGGCCAAGCTGCTCAACTGCGCCACCAACATCGCCGCCATCGCGCTGTTTGCCGCCAAGGGCCATGTGTGGTGGCACTTTGCGGTGACGCTGGCCGTGGCCAACGTGCTGGGCAGCCTGCTCGGCACACACATGGCGCTCAAGCATGGCACCGGCTTTGTGCGGGGCATCTTCATCGTGGTGGTGAGCACCTTGATCTTGAAGACGGGGTACGACGCTTTCCTGCGGTAGGCCTGTTCTTCACGCACCAGGTGTCGGTTGCCAGGGTGGCACCCAACTTGCATCGCCCCGCACGGCCTACCACCAGGGCGCTCCGAGGTCATCGGGGTTGCCCTGCATGGCCCGAATGTGAACGCGCGTCCTATAATTTCCGCACGTTTCCGTTTGATGACGAGGCTCATCGCCAATGGCGATGTCCGCATCCACCCGCTCCGGCCTGCCTACCCGCAGGCCGGATTTTTTGTACCTGAACCACCCCCACAGGAACCTGTCATGCAATTTTTCAAGTCTGCCGTTGTCACCGCCGTGGCGCTGTGCGCTGCCCTCGCCGTCCAGGCCCGCACGCTGGACGAAGTCAAGAAGGACGGCAAGATCATCGTGGCCACCGAGGGCCAGTTTGCCCCCTTCAACTACTTCGAAGGCACCAAGCTCACGGGTTTCGAGGTGGAGGTGGCGGAGCTGGTGGTCAAGAAGATGGGCCTGAAGCTCGAATGGAAAACGCTCGGCTTTGACGCCCTGCTGACCGGCCTGGGCCAGAGCCGCTGGGACGCCGTGATCGCCTCGCACGGTGTGACCGACGAGCGCTCCAAGGCCGTGACCTTTGCCAACCCCCACTACTGCTCGGGCGGCATCATCGTGGCCATGGACGACAAGATCCGCAACGCCAAGGACCTGACCGGCAAGGTCGTGGCCGTGCAGACCGGCACCAGCTACCTGGAGCAGGTCAAGAAGGTCAGCGGCGTGAAGGAAGTGAAGAACTTCCCGCAGGACACCGACGCCCAGCGCGCCCTGATCTCCAAGCGCGTGGACGCCTGGGTCAGCGACAAGTTCGTGGCCAAGGAAGCTGCCGCCAAGAACGCCAAGGCCGGCTTCAAGCTGGGCGACATGCTGTTCATCGAGCGCATCGCCCCCGCCATGGCCAAGGGCAACACGGGCCTGGCAGATGCCTGGAACAAGGCGTTCACCGAAGTGCTGGCCGATGGCAGCTACGCCGCCGTCTCCAAGAAGTATTTCAACGAAGACGTGCGCTGCAACTGATGTGATGGCACATGGGGTGCGCAGAAGGCTCAGGCCTGCTGCGCACCCTTTGCCGTTTCTGGTGGCGGGTGCATGATCGCCCTGCCCCAGTCCGATTTCCAACCAAGACCTTCTGGTCGTCTGATCCATGCTTCTCGCTCTTTGGCCACAAGACTGGTCTCGACAGCAGCGCAGCAATGCCACGCTGGTTGCTGCACTGGTGGTGATGGTGCTGGCCCTCTCGTTGCTGGGCCAGCTGCTTTCGTTCTTCCCTGACCCCATCGGCCCCAACGCTCAGGCGTTTTCTGAAGGTGCGCGCACCACGCTGTGGCTCACGCTGGTCAGCGGTGCCGTGGGTCTCGTGCTGGGCACGGCGGCGGCGCTGGCCCGCACGGCCCGCTGGACGGCCGTGCGCTGGATTGCGGGTGTGTACATCTGGGCCATTCGCGGCACGCCGCTCCTGGTGCAGATACTGTTTGTGTACTTTGCGCTGCCGGTGTTGGTGCCGGGGCTGAACCTGCCCGACTTTGCCGCCGCCGTGGTGGCCCTGGGGCTGAACGTGGGCGCCTACAACGCCGAAGCCCTGCGCGCTGGCCTGCTGGCCGTGCCACGCGGACAGACCGAGGCCGCCAAGGCCCTGGGCCTGGGCCGCATGCATGTGTTTCTGGACGTGGTGTTTCCGCAGGCGTTCAAGATCTCATTGCCGCCGCTAGTGAGCAACTTTGTGGCGCTGCTCAAGGACTCATCATTGGCCTACGCTATCGGCGTGGTGGAGCTGACCAACGTGGGTAACCGCATCCAGTCGGCCACGTTCCAGCCCATCGCCACGCTGACCACGGTGGCCATCACCTACCTGCTGCTGACCACGCTGGTCACTCAGATCTCCAACGCCGTCGAATACCGCTTTGACGTGGAAGGACGCAACCGATGACCGCAACGACGAACCAGCCCAAGCCCTACATCGTGGCCGAGCGGGTGTGCAAGTCGTTTGGCGCACACCAGGTACTCAAGGACGTGTCCACCGTGTTCCACACCGGCGAGGTGACGGTGATCATCGGCGCCTCGGGCTCGGGCAAGAGCACGCTGCTGCGCGCCATCAACCGGCTGGAGCCCCACGACAGCGGGCGCATCACCATCGACGGCGTCGAGGTGTGCGACGACCTCACCACCCTGCAACGCCAGCGCTGCGAGGTGGGCATGGTGTTCCAGCAGTTCAACCTGTTCGGCCACATGAGCGTGCTGGACAACGTGACGCTGGCCCCCCGCCGTATTCGCCGCACCCCGCGCACCCAAGCCAACGATGAGGCCATGCAACTGCTGCGCCGCGTGGGCATGCAGGACCACGCGCACAAGTACCCGTGGCAACTCTCGGGCGGGCAGCAGCAGCGGGTGGCCATTGCGCGGGCGCTGGCCATGCAACCCAAGGTCATGCTGTTTGACGAGCCCACCTCGGCGCTCGACCCCGAGATGGTCAAGGAGGTGCTGGACGTGATGCGCGGCCTGGCGCGTGGTGGCATGACCATGATTGTGGTCACCCACGAAATGGGCTTTGCGCGTGAGGTGGCCGACCGGGTGATGTTCTTCGACCAGGGCCGCATCGCCCACGACGCGCCGCCGCAGGAGTTCTTCAGCAACCCGGCCAACGACCGCATCCGGGCGTTTCTGGGCCAGGTCAGCCACTGAGCCGCGTCCTCACCGGACTGCACTGCAACGCAGAGGCCGTCGGGCAACCGGCGGCCCTTTTTCATTTTTTGGTTTGGGGAAATCTTCCAATGCGTACTGAACGCTGGGGCCTGATGGCCCTGCTGGCCGTGACCGTGGTGTGGGGCACCACCTTCCCGGCAATGAAACTGCTCTCGGCGCACCTCGATGCGCTGCAGATCATCTGGCTGCGGTTTGTGATCGCACTGCTGGTGCTGGCGCCCCTGTGGCGCGGCATGCTGCGCCACGAGCGGCGCTGGGGCTGCGCCCTGGGCCTGCTGCTGTTCCTGGCGTTCTGGCTGCAGATTGAGGGCCTCGCGCGCACCAGCAGCAACCGCAACGCGTTTGTCACCGGGCTCAATGTGCTGGTGGTGCCGCTGATCGCGATGGCGGCGCTGGGACGGCGCTATGGCTGGCGGCTGTGGGGTGCCTGCGTGATGGCACTGGCCGGCATGGCACTGATGTTCCACGAGAACGAACCCTGGAACCTGGGCGATACGCTGACGCTGGCCAGCACCGTGTTCTACGCGCTGTACATCCTGGCGCTGGAAGAATGCGCGCGCCGCACGGCCGCACAGCCGCTGCGCGCCACCCGCATGGCGGCCGCACAGGCCACGGTGATGGCGCTGGCCTCCACCACGCTGCTGCTGGCGCAGGGCGGCAACCTGGACTGGCTCCGCTCCGCCGCCGACCTGCCAATGGATGCCTTGGTGGCACTGCTGTATCTGGGCCTGCTGGCCAGCGTGGTGGTAGTAACGCTGCAGGCCTGGGGCCAGCAGCGCGTGGATGCCATGCGCAGCGCCATCGTGTTCGGGCTGGAGCCGGTGTTTGCCGCGCTCACGGCGTGGGTCTTGCTGGGCGAGCAACTGGGCTGGGCCGGGCTGAGCGGGGCGGCGCTGATTGTGGCGGCACTGGTGTTCAGCCAGCTCCAGCCGTCACCACGCACCGCCAGCGCTTAGGACAGCGCTGAAAAAGGCCCTCGGCGGCAAGGCGCGCAGGCACCCAGTGGCCGCTTTGAAGCCGGATCAGCCCGTAGCGCTAGTGGATATTGCACCAACAGCTATTAATTTTATAGCGACCCAGATCAAGGTGCCACCAGCGGCACCTCGCTGGCCTTGCGGGGCTTGCCCATGGGGGCACTGGCCAGGCCCTTTTGTACGGCGGCGATGTCTTCTTCGCTGGGGTATTCGCCCAGCAGCCAGTAGTCAAACACGCGCCGCGCAATCGGGGCGGCGTGGGCGGCGCCAAAGCCTGCGTTCTCCACAATGGCCGCCAGGGCAATGGTGGGGTTCTCGGCCGGGGCAAAGGCGGCAAACAGCGAGTGGTCGCGCTGGTGCTCTTCCAGCGCCTTGGCGTTGTACTTCACATTCTGGCCCATGGACACGGCCTGGGCGGTGCCCGTCTTGCCGGCCGAGGTGTAGGGCGCGCCCATGAACACCCGGGTGCCCGTGCCACCCTTGTTCACCGCCACCAGCGCGTTGCGCACCAGCTCCACATTTTTGGGCTGGTAGCCCAGGTTGATGCCGGGGGGCTGCACGATCTCGGTGATGGCACCGGTGACCGCATTCTTCACCGCCTTGGCCATGTGCGGGCGGTAGCGGGTTCCGCCATTGGCCAGCGTGGCCTCGGCCAGCGCCAGCTGCAGCATGGTGAAGTTGTTGTAGCCCTGGCCAATGCCCAGCGACACGGTTTCGCCCGGGAACCAGCGCTTCATGTCGGGGCGTTTGTAGGTGTTGCGCTTCCACTCAGTGCTGGGCAGCGTGCCCCGCACTTCGCCGTTGAGGTCGATGCCCGTGGACTGGCCAAAGCCCAGCGGCTTCATGAAGTCATGGATGGCGTCCACGCCCATGTCCACGGCGAGCGAATAAAAGTAGGTATTGCTGGAGAACTGGATGGCGCGGTGCATGTCCACGCCGCCCAGCCCGCCCTCGTGGCTGCGGAAGGTGTGGCCGCCAAAGGTGTAGAACCCGGGGTCGTTCACCACCAGGCTGGGCGAGCGCTTGTTCAGCTGCAGCGCCGCCAGCGCCATGAAGGGCTTGTAGGTGGAGCCAGGCGGGTAGGTTCCCCGCAGGGCACGGTTGAGCAGCGGCTTGTCGATGGACTCGTTGAGCGCCGCCCAGTTTTCGGCGTCAATGCCTTCGACAAACAGGTTGGGGTCGAAGGTGGGTTTGCTCACCAGCGCCAGGATTTCGCCATTGCGCGGGTCGATGGCCACCAGGGCGCCCCGGCGGCTGCCGTACAGCTCTTCGATGAGTTTTTGCAGCTTGATGTCGATGGACAGCATCACGCTGTCGCCTGGGGTGGCCGCGTGGCTGGAGAGCTTGCGCACGGCCCGCCCGCCCGCCGAGGTTTCCATTTGCTCCACGCCGGTCGCACCATGCAGGGCCGACTCAAAACTGTGCTCGATACCGAGCTTGCCGATGTACTCCGTGCCCCGGTAGTTGGCCTCGTCCTCCGAGTCCTGGATGCGGGCCTTTTCGGTCTGGTTGATGCGCCCGATGTAGCCAATCGCATGGCTGGCCACGTCGCCCAGCGGGTAGTTGCGAAACAGCCGCGCCTTGATGTCCACGCCCGGAAAGCGGTAGCGCTGGGCGGTGAAACGCGCCACTTCCTGGTCGGTCAGGCGGGTACGGATTGGAAGGGATTCGAAGTTGCGCGACTCTTCCATGAGCCGCTTGAAGCGGCGGCGGTCGCGCGCCTGGATGTCCACCACCTTGGACAGTGCATCGATCGTCTCGTCCAGCACGCCGGCACGCGACGGCGTGATCTCCAGCGTGTAGGCAGAGTAGTTAGTGGCCAGCACCACCCCATTGCGGTCCAGGATGAGCCCCCGGTTGGGCACGATGGGCACGACCGCCGTGCGGTTGCTCTCGGCCTGAGCGGCCAGGTCTTCATGGCGCACCACCTGCAGGTATACCAGGCGCGCCGCCACCAGGCAGAACGCCGCCATCACCACCAGGCCCACCACCACGGCGCGCACCCGGAAACGCGAGGCGTCGGCTTCGCTGCTGCGCACTTCGGTCATGGGTGTCCCCCAGAATACACAGCCCAGACGCTGGCTGCCTGTGCGACTGGCACGGCCCAGGCCAGGGGACGCCCAGCAGGGGCTGCCCCGCCATGAGGGGGTAGCCCCCCTTCCCGCAGTGCGCAGCACTGCGAGAGCAGGGGGAAGCGGAGAAGCCGCTCAGGGGGTTGCCTCATGTTCACAACGGCCGGTTCTGGTCTTTGTCAGGTGGGCGGCGCTGGGGCGCCAGCAGCACCCAGCTGGCCAGGGGCCACAGCAGCGCCTCCAGCAAAGGGGCGAGGAAGCTCCAGAACCCCGGGAAGATCCCCCCGGCCACCATGCGCAGCAGCAGTTCGATGGCATGGGCAATCGCGAACAACGGAAACACCTGCAGCGCTTGCGACGGCACACTGAACCACAAAAGACGGCGGTGGATGGCGATGGCACCGAACGACAGCACGGTGTAGGACAGCGCATGCTGGCCCAACAGGGCAGACTGGCTCACGTCCATGCACAGGCCCAGCACAAACGCTGCCCCCATGCCAATGCGCAGCGGCTGGTGCACGCCCCAGAACACCAGCAGCACCATCAGCAGATCGGGCATCCACACCACACGGCCCAGCGGCAGCATGTTGATGGCCAGGCCCGCAGCCAGACTGGCCCAGATGAACACCGGGTTCACGGGCATCAACAGGGGCTCACCCCGCGGCATGATCATCGCGAGCCTCCTTGTGTCAGGGTCATCGGGGTGAGGCGGTGGCTCATTTGCGGCCTCCGCGCTTGTTCGCGGGCACGGCGGGGGCCGCATCCGGGCGGGGCAATTCGTTGTCGGCCAGGGGCTTGAGCACCACCACGTGGCGTGCGCCCTGCACCTGGGCCAGCGGGACGCAGTAAATGCGCGCAAACGCAGAGTCGGCCCGGCGCTCCACCCGCACCACGCGCGCCACGGGCAGGCCAGGCGCATACAGGCCGTCCACGCCGCTGGTGGTCAGCAGATCGTCCTCACGGATGTCGGCGTTGGCGGGCATGAAGCGCAGCTCCATGCCACCACCATGGCCCGCCACCGGGTCGCCATAGGCCACGCCGCGCACGCCGGTGCGGATGTTCAGCACCGGAATCGCCTGGTCACGGTCCACCAGCAGCGTGACTTCGCTGACCAGCGGAAACACACGGGTGACCTGGCCCAGCACGCCGGCCTCGTCCATCACCGGAGCGCCCAGCTCCACGCCACCCAGCTGCCCCCGATCCAGCACCACACGGCGCGTGTAGGGGTCTGCGGTGTCGTAGATGACTTCGGCCGCCTGTGCGGGGGTCTGGAGCCGGTCGCGCAGCTCCAGCAGTTTGCGCAGCCGCTGGTTTTCCATGGCCAGCTGGTCGGCCTGGTTGGCGCGCTGGCCCATCACGGTCATCTTCTTGCGGGCGGCATCCAGGTCTTCTTGCGCGGTTTGCAGCGACTGGAAATAGCTGCGCCCTTGGCTCGCGAACTCCACCGGCTGCAGCATGAGCCACTGCACCGGGTACAGCACCGTAGCCACGGCCTGACGGAAGGGGCCGGTAATCTGAAAGCGTGCGTCGGCCACCATGAGGAACAGCGCCAGCGCACTGAACACGGCCAAACGCGACAGGGCCGAAGGGCCCTGTTTGAAGAAAGGGGGAGCGCTGCGCTCCAGAGTACCCAAGGGCATGGTGCGCAGCGGTCAGGATCTGCCGCGGGGAGCGGGCTCCACGGGCGGGTGCTCAGAAACAAGCATTGGAGCAGGTGCAGTCATGCAATTCAGAGCGCAAAAAAAGTGCCTGCAGCATACAGGCCTGCCGACTTACTCGCTCGTGAAAATGCTGCCCAGGCGGTCCATGCGCTCCAGGGCGATGCCGCAGCCGCGCACCACGCAGGTCAGCGGGTCTTCGGCCACCAGCACGGGCAGGCCGGTTTCCTCGGCCAGCAGGCGGTCCAGGTCGCGCAGCAGAGCGCCGCCGCCGGTCAGCATCATGCCCCGGTCGGCAATGTCGGCGCCCAGCTCGGGAGGGGTTTGTTCCAGCGCGTTCTTCACGGCCGAGACGATCTGGTTGAGCGGGTCGGTCAGGGCTTCCAGCACTTCGTTGGACGAAATGGTGAAGCTGCGTGGCACGCCCTCGCTGAGGTTGCGGCCCTTGACTTCCATCTCGCGCACTTCGGAGCCCGGGAAGGCCGAGCCGATGTTCTTCTTGATGGCTTCGGCCGTGGGCTCGCCAATCAACATGCCGTAGTTGCGGCGGATGTAGCTGATGATGGCTTCGTCGAACTTGTCGCCACCGACGCGCACACTGCCCTTGTAGACCATGCCGCCCAGCGAGATCACGCCGACTTCGGTGGT
>NZ_JADHVT010000133.1 GCF_016783915.1 Acidovorax sp. | reverse complement strand
CGCACGGCGTTCACACGGATGCCCTCGGCCGCTACCTCGCGCGCCAGGCCGATGGTGAAGGTGTCGATGGCGCCCTTGGCGGCCGCGTAGTCCACATACTGATGGGCCGAGCCCAGGCGCGAGGCGGCGCTGGACACATTGACGATGGCACCGCCGCTGCCGCCGTGGCGCGTGCTGATGCGCCGCACGGCTTCGCGGGCGCAGACGATGCTGCCGATCACGTTGGTGTCGAACATGCGGCGCAGGCGCTCGGTGCCCATCTCGTCCACCCGGGCGGTCACGTCCACCACGCCGGCGTTGTTGACCAGGGCGCTGATGCGGCCCAGCTGCGTGTCTACCGCCTGGAACATGGCCAGGATGTCGGCCTCGTTCGCCACATCGGCCTGCACGGTGATGGCGGTGCCGCCGTCTGCACGGATGGCATCGACCACGCTCTGGGCGGCCGCCTCGTTGGCGAGGTAGTTGACGGCCACGGCCCAGCCATGTTTTGCGGCCAGCCGTGCGGTGGCGGCGCCAATGCCCCGGCTGGCGCCGGTGATTAGTGCGATCTTCTCCATGGGGTGGGGTCTCCTGCAAGAATGGCGCATTGGAACAGGTTCTGCACCCCGCCGCGCAGCGCCCTCACCCATAGCGCAGAGCCTCTGCGCACCATACGTACCAAATCCAAGGAGCATTCAGCATGGGACAGTTTGTTGATCTGACGTCGAGTGACGGTTTTGTGGCCCCCGCCTGGGTGGCCAGGCCCGAGGGCACCCCCCGTGGCGCCGTGGTGGTGCTGCAAGAGATTTTTGGCGTGAACTCGCACATCCGCTCGGTGGCCGACCGCTATGCCGCCAGCGGCTACCTGGCCGTGGCGCCGTCCACCTTCCACCGCGTCCAGCAGGGGGTGGAGCTGGGCTACACCGGTGACGACATGCAGGCCGGCATGGGCCTGAAGGCCGCCGTCGAGGCCCTGCCCGCGCCGGGCGTGATGCCCGACATCCAGGCCGCCATCGACTACGCCGCGCAGCACAGCGGCGGCAAGGTGGGCATCGTGGGCTACTGCTGGGGCGGCCTGCTGACCTGGCGCTCGGCCTGCCAGCTGCAGGGCCTGTCGGCTGCCGTGCCGTACTACGGCGGTGGCGTGACCACACCAGAAGAAGTGGCTCGCACCCCCAAGGTGCCGGTGCTGGCCCACTTTGGCGAGCGCGACCACTGGATTCCACTCGATAGCGTGCAGGCCTTCGGCAAGGCCCACCCGGAGGTCGAAGTGCATGTGTACGCCGCCGACCACGGCTTCAACTGCGACCAGCGAGGCAGCTACGACGAGGCCGCCGCCAACACGGCCCGCGAGCGCACCCTGGCCTTTTTTGCCAAGCACCTGGGCTGAGACCGCCCCAGTGACCGCGACACGATAGCGAACGACCAACGGGGGTGATCATGGCGGATTTCAGGCGTTTTTGGTCCCAAGCGCTAGTCCGTCATGCGCTGGCAGCTATGAGTTTGATAGCGCTTTGCACCACCACCCACGCGGCCGACTACACCGGCCCCCTGTTCGACGCCCACCTGCACTACAACGAGGAAGCCTGGGACGGCCGCTCAGGCCCGCACCCACCCGCCGATGTGCTGGCGCGCATGAAGGCCAGCGGCGTGCGCGCCATCGTGGCCAACTCGCGGCCCAATGCCGGGTCGCTCACCCTGGCGGGCCTGCCGCAGACCCGTGAGGCCGGTGTGATGGTGGTGCCGTTTGTGCGGCTGTACCGCAACCGTGCCGACTACACCGGCTGGTTTGCCGACGACACCATCTACGACATGGTGCAGACCGAACTGGCCCGGGGCACACCGGCCGGCCCGTACCGGGGCCTGGGCGAATTCCATCTCTACGACAGTGCCAACGCCAACGGCCCCGTGGCCAAAAAGCTCATGACCCTGGCCGAACAGCGTGACCTGGTGGTGCTGGCCCATGTGGACGACACCGCCATCGACCTGCTGATGGCCAACACCCCGTCCCAAGGCCAGAAGGCCCGGCTGATCTGGGCCCACACCGGCATTGGCGGCGCGCCTGTGGAGCGGGTGGACGCCCTGATGGCCCGCTACCCGGGCCTGGTGGGTGAACTCTCGTACCGCCCCGGCCTGGTGTGCGACGACAACCAGCTGTGCCCCGCCTGGCGCGCGCTGCTGCTCAAGTACCCCACGCGCTTCGTGGTCGGCTCGGACACCTGGGTCAACCAGCGCTGGCAGCACTACGAAAGCCTGATGCAGGGCTACCGCCAGTGGCTGGGCGGCCTGCCCGCCGATGTGGCGCGCAAGGTGGCGTGGGACAACGCGGCGGGGTTGTTTGGGGTGGCCCGGCCATAAGGCACTGGAACGCATGACCCTTCCTGTTTTTGGGTGACGCACGCTGATACGGGCGCTGACCCAAGCCAGGGATGCCAAGCAAGGGCCGCCCCGCAGCGAGGGCATCGTCCCCCTTCCCGGCGAAGCCGAGAGAAGGGGGAAGGCCCGAAGGGCCTCAGGGGGATGTTCCTATCTTGTCCTGGCCAGATACCGCTTGCGCCAGAACAGCAGCACCAGCGACACCGCGATGAACACCATCGACCCCATGGCCCACCAGAAGCCATCGGCCTTGTGCACCAGTGGAATGAACTCGAAGTTCATCCCGAAAATGCCCGCAATCAGGTTCAGCGGCAAAAACACGGCCGTGAGCGCCGTGAGGGTGCGCATGATGTCGTTGGTGCGGTTGCTCTGCACCGAAAAGTGCATCTGCACGGCGGTTTCGGTGCTCTGCTCCAGGCGCCGCACGTGGTGCACCACGCGCTCGATGTGCTCCAGCACGTCGCGGCTGCGCACCTTGAGCAGGTCCAGCTCGCGCAGGCCTGCCGGTGTGTCGGGCAGGGCCCAGGTTTCCAGCGCGTCGATCCAGTCCTGCACGGCGGTGCGCTGGTCTTCGCAGATCTCGTCCAGCATGTGCAGCGACAGGCGTGCTTCGAGCAGGGAGGTCCAGTTCACGTACCGGGCGCGGGGCTTGAGCAGTTCGGTCTGCCAGTGGTCCAGCTGGCGCGTGAGCTCGCGGCGCAGGTCCAGGTAGCCGTCCACCATCTGGTTGACCACGCGCAGCATCAGGTCGGCCGGGCTGGTGGGCAGCCGGGCGCCCGAGATCGGGCTGCTGCGGCCCTCGCCCATGCCGGGGCTGGCGTGGGCGTTGCCGTGCGCAGCGTGGCTGGCGCTGGTGCCATTGGCCGGCGTCGCGGCCAGCAGTCGCGTCGCGTAGGCATCGCGCACCGCGCAGTCGGTGGGGTGCACGGTCAGCAGCAACTGGTCAAACACCGCAAACCCCACGGGACTGGTGTCGATGCGCCGCAGCACGGGCGGGCCGCTGCGTTTGACGGGTGCGTTGGGGTTGTCGGGCTCTGCCGCAACGGCGGGTGGGGCAGGGGTAGGCTGCGCGGCATCTCCCTGCGCGGTGGCCAGGCGGCGGAACACCAGCAGGTCGTACTGCGAGGTGTAGTCGTAGTGCGAGGGCAGCTGGGCGTTGAGCAGGTCGGACACGTGCAGGTCCACCAGCTGCAGGCCCGTGAGCAGCTGCAGGTGCTGCTGAATTTCGGCCAGCCGCAGCTGGAAGGCCGGGCGTGCGCAGGCAATCCACACAAAGCCCTGTTCTGGCAGGTGGTGGGGCAGGGCCGTCAGCTCCTGTACGCCGCTGCTGTGGATATGAAAGATGCGCATGGACACCGTGGTTTTCAGTCAAAAGCGCACGTAGCGCTAGTGGAATATGCGCTGGCAGCTATTATTTTTGTAGCTTGCGTGCCACGTCGCGGGCAAAGTAGGTCAGCACGCCGTCGGCGCCCGCGCGCTTGAAGGCCAGCAGGCTTTCCATCATCACGGCGTCGTGGTCCAGCCAGCCATTGGCTGCGGCGGCCTTGATCATGGCGTACTCGCCGCTCACCTGGTAAGCGAAGGTGGGCACCTTGAACTCGTCCTTCACGCGGCGCACGATGTCCAGGTAGGGCATGCCGGGTTTCACCATCACCATGTCAGCGCCTTCGGCGATGTCGATGGCCACCTCGCGCAGGGCCTCGTCGCTGTTGCCTGGGTCCATCTGGTAAACGTTCTTGTCGGCCTTGCCCAGGGCGCCGCGCGTGCCCACCGCGTCGCGGAACGGGCCGTAGAAGGCGCTGGCGTATTTGGCGCTGTAGGCCATGATGCGGGTGTGGATGTGGCCCTGCACCTCCAGCGCCTCGCGGATCGCGCCGATGCGGCCGTCCATCATGTCGCTGGGGGCGACGATGTCCACGCCCGCCTCGGCATGTGTGAGCGCCTGGCCGGTGAGGATCTCCACCGTCTCGTCGTTGATGATGTAGCCGGTCTCGTCCAGCACGCCGTCCTGGCCGTGGCTGGTGTAGGGGTCCAGCGCCACGTCGGTCATCACACCCAGGTCCGGAAACTCCTTCTTCAGCGCCCGCACCACGCGCGGGATCAGGCCGTCGGGGTTCAGGGCTTCCTTGCCGTCCGGTGTCTTGAGCGACGGGTCAATCGCCGGGAACAGCGCCAGCACCGGAATACCCAGCTTCACGCAGTCCGCGGCCACGGGTAGCAGCAGATCGAGGCTCAGCCGGTCCACGCCGGGCATGGAGGTCACGGCCTCGCTGCGGCCCTGGCCCTCGTGCACGAACACAGGGTAGATCAGGTCGTCGGCGGTGACCACGTTCTCGCGCACCAGGCGGCGGGTGAAGGCATCGCGGCGCAGGCGACGGGGGCGGTTCTGGGGGAAGGGGGCAGGGCTTTGGAGATGCATCACCAGATTATGAAGCCCTCCCTGGGACACCGTGCGCCTGGCATGGGGGCGGCGCCACGCTCTGGAAGGGCCAAGCCGGAGCCCCGGTTGCGCGGGGGATGGGGCGGCGGTCGTTGGCGCTCCTGCGCGCTGTGGAAAAGCCGCTTGTAACCCCCCGTGGCGAGTGCTAGATTGGTGCCGGGCGGCTTGCCGCCCCCCGCTTTTCCTCCCTGAGCGGGACCTGGGCTGCAGCGATGCGGAACAGGCTTTCCCGGCCCGGCGGATCTGCCGGGCTTTTTTTTGGTGCAGCGCCGGCCAGCAGGCAGGGCACCGTAAACTGCCCCCATGCTCTGGGTCAAAGCCTTTCACATCGTTTTCGTGGCCAGCTGGTTTGCTGGTCTGTTCTATCTGCCGCGCATCTTCGTCAACCTGGCGATGGTGGCGCCCGGCTCGGCCGCCGAGCGTGACCGCCTGCTGCTCATGGCGCGCAAGCTGATGCGCTTTACCACCCTGCTGGCGGTGCCTGCGCTGGGGCTGGGCCTGTGGCTGTGGCTGGGTTACGGCATCGGCCGGGGCCCTGGCAATGGCTGGATGCACGCCAAGCTGGCCGTGGTGGTGCTGGTCATCGGCTACCACCATGCCTGCGGCGTGCTGCTGCGCAAGCTGGCCGACGGCACCAGCCGCCGCAGCCATGTGTGGTTCCGCTGGTTCAACGAAGCGCCGGTGCTGCTGCTGCTGGTGGCCGTGGTGCTGGTGGTGGTCAAACCCTTTTGATGGAGACGCAGAGGGCGCATGCACAAAACCTCTGCCTGGCCGCTCGCGCTGACGTACACGGCGCTGATCGTTTTTGCCAGCCTGTTCCCGTTTGACGGGTGGCGCGAGCAGGGCATCGACCCCCTGGTCTTCCTGCTGGCCCGGTTGCCTCCGCCGTACTGGACGGGGTTTGACGTGGTCACCAATCTGGTGGGCTATGCGCCCCTGGGCTTTTTGCTGGCGCTGGGCATGTTGCGCTCGGGCTGGCGGCGTGTGCTGTGGGCGGTGGCGCTGGCCACGCTGGCGGGCACGCTGCTGTCGCTGTGCATGGAGTTCCTGCAGATCTACCTGCCCCGGCGCGTGCCGTCCAACCTGGACCTGGCGCTCAACGCGCTGGGCACGCTGGCCGGGGCGCTGAGTGCCGCCCTGCTGGAGCGGCTGGGGGCGTTGGACCGCTGGAGCGACTTTCGGGCGCGCTGGTTCGTGTCCGACGCTTCGGGCGGCATGGTGCTGCTGGCGCTGTGGCCGCTGGCGCTGCTGTTTCCGGCTGCGGTGCCGTTTGGCCTGGGCCAGGTGCTGGAGCGGCTGGAGGCCGCGCTCATCGACCTGCTGGCCGACACCCCATTTCTGGACTGGCTGCCCCTGCGCGAGACGGAGCTGGACCCGCTGTCACCCAGTGGCGAGCTGCTCTGCGTCATCTTGGGGCTGCTCATCCCTTGCCTGCTGGGGTATTGCGTGATCCGCCAGATGGGGCGGCGCGCCCTGTTTGCGCTGGCGGTGGTGGGCGCGGGGGTGACGCTCACCGCGCTGTCTGCGGCACTGAGCTGGGGGCCGGTGCATGCCTGGGAATGGATGGACCTGCCCGTGCGCGTGGGGGTGTGGGCGGCGCTGGCGTTGGCCCTTTTGATGCTGGCCCTGCCGCGCCGGGCCTGTGCCGCCGTGCTGCTGCTGGCGCTGACCTGGCACCTGGCGTTGCTGAATCAGGCGCCCACCAGCGCTTACTTTGCTCAGACCCTGCAGATCTGGGAGCAGGGCCGCTTCATCCGCTTTTATGGCCTGGGCCAGTGGCTGGGCTGGCTGTGGCCCTATGTGGCGCTGCTGTATGTGGTGTTTCGGGTGTCTAGGCGAGAGGGCGGGGCCTGAGTTGCAGGGCGATGGCCTCCGGCTTTCTGTGTGGCCGGGCAGGGTCTTGGGGCGTGGCCTCGCCCGCTTGGAGAGGCAGGGGTCCTTAAAATGCAGGGATGAGCGACACCCCTTCCGCACCGGCCGCAGCGCCCGGTTACTACCAGCGCCACATCTTCTTCTGCCTCAACGAGCGCACCAACGGGGAAGACAGCTGCGCGCACCACAACGCGCAGGCGGGTTTTGACCGCTGCAAGGCCCAAGTCAAGGCCGCTGGGCTGGCGGGTGCCGGCAAGGTGCGTGTGAACAAGGCCGGGTGCCTGGACCGCTGCGCGGGCGGCCCCGTGGCCGTGGTGTACCCCGAGGGGACCTGGTACACGTACGTAGATGCGGCGGACATCGACGAAATCGTCGAATCGCACCTCAAGAACGGCCAGGTGGTGGAACGCCTGGTCACGCCAGCGGAACTTGGCCGCTGAGCGCGGCTCCATCCCTGTCTTGGAACGATTTTGGCAGCAGGCGCTAGTGAATCATGCTCCTGTTGCTATTGATTGAGTAGCAAATCCGTGAATGCCCAGACCGAACGCCTGACCCTGTCCGGCCCCGCAGGCACCATCGAGGCCGTGCGCGACAGCGCCACCCTGGCCGATGGCGCGGCGCCCCGTGGCGTCGCTATCATTGCCCACCCGCATCCGCTGTTTGGCGGCACCATGGACAACAAGGTGGTGCAGACCCTGGCGCGCGCGTTGGTGCAGTGTGGCTGGACGGCGGTGCGCTTCAACTTCCGGGGCGTGGGTGCCACGGCCGGTGTGTACGACGAAGGCCGGGGCGAGTTGCAGGACCTGCTGGCGGTGGTGGAGCATGTGGCTCCCGCCGCTCAGGGCCAGCCCATCGCGCTGGCGGGGTTTTCTTTCGGTGCGTTTGTCACCAGCCATGCGTTGGCCGCCCTTTGGCCTACAGGTCGCGTGGAAAAAGCCGTGCTGGTCGGCACGGCCGCCAGCCGCTTCACCGTGGCCCCGGTGCCACCCGAAGCCCAGCTGCGCACGCTGGTCGTGCACGGCGAGCAGGACGACACCGTGCCGCTGTCTGCCGTGATGGACTGGGCCCGGCCCCAGATACTGCCTGTCACAGTCGTCCCTGCGGGGGGACATTTCTTTCACGGACAATTGCCGCTTCTGAAGAATCTGGTGGTCCGCCACCTGCAATCGGGCGCCTGAGGGGCGCCGCCCGGACTGGCTCCGGCCGCCCGCCATCCTCCCTCGCCTGCCTTTTCTTCCACTCCATTTTTTTGAGCCTCTCCAGCCCCTTCCTGCCCCATGAAACGAATCCTGTCTGCGTTGCGATCCCTGGCCGTCTTTGCTGCGGTGGCCCCTGCTGCCTTCGGTGCATATGCCCAGGCGCCCCAGCCCCCTGAAATCGCCGCACGCACCTATATGCTGGTGGATGTCACCGCCAACCAGGTGCTGGCCGCCAAGGACATTGACGCGCCGGTGGAGCAGGCCTCGCTCACCAAGCTCATGACGGGCTACCTGGTGTTTGACGCACTGCGCTCCAAGAAAATCGCGCTGGACCAGAAACTGCCCGTGAGCGTGCGCGCCTGGAAGATGCCTGGCTCGCGCATGTTCATCGACCCCAAGATGCAGGTGCCGGTCGAAGACCTCATCAAAGGCATGATCGTGCAGTCTGGCAACGACGCCACCATGGCGCTGGCCGAAGGTGTGGGTGGCACGGCCGAGAACTTCGTCAAGCTCATGAACGACCAGGCGCAGGCGCTGGGCATGAAGGGCACGAGCTACAAGAACCCCGAAGGCCTGACGGAGCCCGGCCACACCACCACGGCGCGCGACCTTTCCGTGCTGGCCATGCGGCTGATGAAGGACTTCCCGGAGTACATGCACTATTACTCCACCAAGCAGTACAGCTACCCCGGCACCCCGGTATCGAATGGCAGCAACCGCAATTCGCTGCTGTTCCGCGACCCCACGGTGGACGGCCTCAAGACCGGCCACACCGCTGCGGCGGGTTATTGCCTGGTGGCTACCTCCAAGCGTGAATTCCCCGGGGTGGGCCAGCGCCGCCTGCTGTCCATCGTGCTGGGTGCGGCGAGTGAAAACGCGCGTGCGAACGAAAGCCAGAAGCTGCTGAACTGGGGCTACACCGCGTTTGAGGCGGTCAAGCTGTTCGACGCGGGCAAGCCCGTGGCCACACCCGCCGTCTGGAAGGGCAAGGACAGCGTGCTGAAAATCGGCCGTGAGGAAGCCATCGTGGTCGCCGTGCCCGCAGGCAGCGCCGGCAAGATCACCACCCAGATCGCCCGCCCCGACCCGCTGGTGGCGCCTTACACCAAGGGTCAGGCCATTGGCACCCTCAAGGTCATGCTGGGCGACCAGTCTGTGGGCGAAGTGCCTCTGGTGGCGCTGGAGGCTGTGGAGCAGGCGGGCATTCTGGGCCGTGCCTGGGACGCCATTCGCCTCTGGATTAAATAAGGTGCATCCCCCTGAGGCGCTGTCGCGTTTTCACCCCTTCGCGGCGGGGCGGCCTTGCGCGACGGTCTCGGCTTGGGCCGCGCGCTTTCGACGGCTGCCTGCCTCCGTCTGGTGCCTGGCTTTCAAAGGGAAACCGCGTAGCGCTTGCCCGTTTGGGGGCTTGCTGCTACATTAGAAGGCTTTTCGGAATTTCCGAAGGGATTCACGTTTTCGCTTTCACGAAGCAAATTCACGTTTAGGGACGTATTTCATGCCAACCATTAATCAACTGGTCCGTCAGGGGCGCGAGGTCGAAAAGACCAAGTCCAAGAGCCCTGCGATGGAAAACTCTCCACAGCGCCGTGGCGTGTGCACCCGTGTGTACACCACGACGCCTAAGAAGCCTAACTCCGCTCTGCGTAAGGTCGCCAAGGTGCGCCTGACCAACGGTTTTGAGGTGATCTCCTACATCGGCGGTGAAGGCCACAACCTGCAGGAACACAGCGTGGTGCTGGTTCGCGGCGGTCGTGTGAAGGACTTGCCTGGTGTGCGTTACCACATCGTGCGCGGTTCGCTCGACTTGCAAGGCGTGAAAGACCGCAAGCAAGCCCGTTCCAAGTACGGCGCCAAGAAGCCCAAGGCCAAGTAAGCCCTGCGTTTTTTTTGCAAAGAATTTTCGGTGCTGTTTCCCGCGTGGCGCGGTGATGCAGCGTAGTGACCCCAAACGCAGGTGTTCTGCGCGGGTCGAGTAAGTGGGAGTTTTAATGACTCTCGCGGTGTCTGAAAAGACGCCAACTGAAGCAAAGATAGAGGTAAAAAATGCCACGTCGTCGCGAAGTCCCCAAACGTGAAATCCTGCCGGATCCCAAGTTCGGCAATGTAGAGCTGTCCAAATTCATGAACGTGATCATGGAAGGCGGCAAGAAGGCAGTTGCAGAGCGCATCATTTACGGCGCCCTGGAGCTGATCGAGAAGAAGCACCCCGACAAGGACCCTCTGGAAGCCTTCACCGTTGCCATCAACAACGTGAAGCCCATGGTGGAAGTGAAGTCCCGCCGCGTGGGCGGTGCCAACTACCAGGTGCCCGTGGAAGTGCGTCCTGTCCGTCGTCTGGCCCTGTCCATGCGCTGGATTAAGGAAGCCGCCCGCAAGCGTGGTGAAAAGTCGATGGCCCAACGCCTGGCCAACGAGCTGCTGGAAGCCACTGAAGGCCGTGGCGGCGCCATGAAGAAGCGTGACGAAGTGCACCGTATGGCCGAAGCCAACAAGGCATTCAGCCACTTCCGCTTCTAAAACGCGGATTTGCCCTGATATAGGTCCAAGGCTGCTGGCGTTTTGCCCGCAGCCTTGTGTCGATTTCAGGCAGTCACAAAATTGACGGGCTTTCTTGCCAGTATGGCTGCCCGACACCCTCTCCAATACGACCCATCAAGGATCCACCATGGCTCGCAATACCCCCATCGAGCGCTACCGCAATATCGGTATCTCGGCCCACATTGACGCTGGCAAGACCACGACCACCGAACGTATCCTGTTCTACACGGGCGTGAGCCACAAGATTGGTGAAGTGCACGATGGTGCTGCCACCATGGACTGGATGGAGCAAGAGCAAGAGCGCGGCATCACGATCACCTCGGCTGCCACGACCTGCTTCTGGAAGGGTATGGACAATACCTACCCCGAGCACCGTTTCAACATCATCGACACCCCCGGCCACGTGGACTTCACGATTGAAGTGGAACGTTCCATGCGCGTGCTGGACGGCGCCTGCATGGTGTACTGCGCCGTGGGCGGCGTGCAGCCCCAGTCGGAAACCGTCTGGCGCCAAGCCAACAAGTACAAGGTGCCTCGTCTGGCCTTCGTGAACAAGATGGACCGCACCGGTGCCAACTTCTTCAAGGTCTACGACCAGATGAAGCTGCGCCTGAAGGCCAACCCTGTGCCCGTCGTGATCCCGATCGGCGCCGAAGACAAGTTCACCGGCGTGGTGGACCTGCTGAAGATGAAGGCCATCATCTGGGACGAAGCTTCTCAGGGTATGAAGTTCAGCTACGAAGAAATCCCAGCTGACCTGGTGGAGTCCGCCAAGGAATGGCGCGAGAAGATGGTCGAAGCGGCTGCCGAAGCCTCTGAAGACCTGATGAACAAGTACCTCGAAGAGGGCGACCTCTCCGAAGCCGAGATCAAGCTGGGCCTGCGTACGCGCACGATCGCCACCGAGATCCACCCCATGCTGTGCGGCACCGCGTTCAAGAACAAGGGTGTGCAGCGCATGCTGGACGCCGTGATCGACTACCTGCCTGCACCGACGGACATTCCTGATGTGACCGGCACGGACGACGACGAGAATCCCGTCACCCGCAAGGCCGACGACGCAGAGAAGTTCTCTGCGCTGGCGTTCAAGCTGATGACTGACCCGTTCGTGGGTCAGCTGACCTTCGTACGCGTGTACTCGGGCGTTCTGACCAAGGGCGATACCGTTTACAACCCCATCAAGGGCAAGAAAGAGCGTATCGGTCGTATCGTGCAGATGCACGCCAACGAACGCCAGGAAGTGGAAGAAATCCGCGCCGGTGACATCGCTGCTTGCGTGGGTCTGAAGGAAGTGACCACGGGTGAAACCCTGTGCGACGTGAGCTCGCAGATCATTCTCGAGCGCATGATTTTCCCTGAGCCTGTGATTTCGCAAGCTGTGGAACCCAAGACCAAGGCCGACCAGGAAAAGATGGGCATCGCTCTGCAGCGTCTTGCTGCTGAAGATCCTTCTTTCCGCGTGAAGACCGACGAAGAATCCGGACAGACCATCATTTCCGGCATGGGCGAGCTCCACCTGGAAATCATCGTGGACCGCATGAAGCGCGAATTCGGCGTGGAAGCCAACGTGGGCAAGCCCCAAGTGGCTTACCGCGAAACCATCCGCAAGACCGTGGAAGAAGCCGAAGGCAAGTTCGTGCGTCAGTCCGGTGGTAAGGGTCAGTACGGTCACGTCGTGCTCAAGATCGAACCCAACGAAGCCGGCAAGGGCATCGAGTTCGTGGACGCGATCAAGGGCGGTGTGGTTCCTCGCGAGTTCATTCCCGCCGTGGAAAAGGGTATCAACGAAGCTGTCACGCAAGGCGTGCTGGCCGGTTACCCCGTGGTCGACGTCAAGGTCACGCTGCACTTCGGTTCGTACCACGATGTGGACTCGAACGAACTGGCGTTCAAGATGGCTGCCATCTTCGGCTTCAAGGAAGGTTGCAAGAAGGCCGGTCCGGTCATTCTGGAACCCATGATGGCCGTGGAAGTGGAAACGCCTGAAGACTACGCCGGCAACGTGATGGGCGACCTGTCCAGCCGTCGCGGCATGGTGCAGGGCATGGACGACATCCCGGGCGGTGGCAAGGCCATCCGCGCTGAAGTGCCGCTGTCTGAAATGTTCGGCTACTCCACGACCCTGCGTTCCGCAACGCAAGGCCGCGCTACGTACTCGATGGAATTCAAGCACTACAGCGAAGCACCTCGCAACGTGTCTGAAGCCATCATGGCAGCACGCGCCAAGTAAGTAAGCACTTCGCCTGGGCCCCAGTGGCCCGGGCTTTGATTTGTCTGCGATCCGGTGCCACCCTGTTTCCTGTGCGGGGTGATTCAGCAACCAGATGCAGACGTAAAACCACTACACAGGGATTGCTCTTTGGAGAATTGAAATGGCAAAAGGTAAGTTTGAACGCACCAAGCCCCACGTCAACGTGGGCACGATCGGCCACGTGGACCATGGCAAGACCACGCTGACGGCAGCCATCGCCACGGTGCTGTCCGCCAAGTTCGGCGGCGAAGCCAAGGCCTACGACCAGATCGACGCTGCGCCCGAAGAAAAGGCCCGCG
>NZ_JADHVT010000132.1 GCF_016783915.1 Acidovorax sp. | reverse complement strand
TGGACAACGGTGGGCGGCTGGTGCGCGTGCAACCGTCCGCTGACATGCCCGCCCCACCCGGCCGCATGCTGTGGCTGACCCAGCCCCTGCCCGGCACGCCCTGGCAACTGCACCTGGTGCACACCACCCACAGCAGCATTGCCGACAGCCGCTGGGCAGCCGCAGCCGGGGGCGGCGGCTGGCTGGCCCTGTCGCTGCTGGTGCTGTTTGTGCGGCAGCGCCAGCGCCTGGCCCGCCTGCGCCAGCGCAGCCGCCAGGAGCTGGAGACCGTGCTGCAACAGCACGCGCAGGAGTTGCGCACCGCGCAGGACGGCATCGTGCAGGCGGCGCAGCAGGCTGACATGGGCCTCTCCCGCAGTCTGGAACACCTGCCCCAGGGGGTGGTCATCATCGACGCCGACCTGAAGCTGGTGGCGTGGAACTCGCGCTATGTGCAGCTGTTCCGCTACCCCGCCGACCTGATGCAGGTGGGCCGCCCCATTGAAGACCTGATGCGCCACAACGCGCGCCGGGGCCTGCTGGGCCCGGGCCCGGTGGAAGAAGCCATCGAACGCCGCCTGGCCCACCTGCGCAGTGGCACCCCCCATCTGCACGAAAGCGCCAAGGACGACGGCACGGTGCTGGAGATCCGGGGCAACCCGCTGCCCGAGGGCGGTTTTGTGACCAGCTACGCCGATATCACCAGCTACAAGAACGCCGCACGCGAGCTGCGATCGCTGGCCGACGCGCTGGAGCAGCGCGTGGCCGACCGCACCCGCGACCTGGACGCCGCGCGGCGCGAGGCCGAGCAGGCCAACCGCTCCAAAACCCGCTTTGTGGCCGCCGCCGTGCACGACCTGCTGCAGCCCCTGAACGCCGCGCGCATGTTCACCTCGCTGCTGCGCAGCCATCTGCCAGGCGACGCCGAACGGCACGCCGTGGACAGCATCGACGGCGCCCTGGCCGCGCAGGACGCCATCCTCAACAGCCTGCTCGACATCTCGCGCATGGAATCGGGCCAGTTCGATGTGCACATCCACGACGTGGCCCTGGGGCCACTGCTACAGGTGCTGGGCCACAACTTTGGCGTGCTGGCCGAAAGCCAGGGCCTGCAACTGCGCTGCGTGCCCACACGCGCCGTGGTGCGCACCGACGACAACCTGCTGCGCCGCATCTTGCAGAACTTTGTCTCCAACGCCATCCGCTACAGCCGGCGAGGGCGCATCGTGGTGGGCTGCAGACGGGTGAAGCGGGTGGCGGGCGACCACCTACGCATCGAGGTGCACGACCAGGGCCCCGGCATCCCCGAGGCATTGCAGCGCGAGATCTTTGAAGAATTCCGCCGCCTGGACGAAGGCCGCGCCGACGACCGGGGCGCAGGCCTGGGCCTGGCCATCGTCGAACGCCTGGGCCGCCTGCTGGGGCACGAGATTGGCCTGCGATCGCAACTGGGGCGTGGCAGCGTGTTCTGGGTGTGTGTGCCGCTGGGCAACCCCGCCGTCGCGCAGCAGGCTACGCACCCCGCCACCACGCAGCAACCCGCCGACGACGCGCCCCTGCAGGGCAGCAGCGCCTGGGTGATTGAAGATGACGGCCCCACCTGCGCCGCCACGCAGGCCCTGCTGCAGCGCTGGGGCTGCACGGTACCACTGGCCGCTGGCGCGCCCGAGGCCCTGACCGCCGCCCAGCCCGGCCAGGCACCGCAGCTGGTGCTGCTGGACGTACACCTGGGCACGGGCCTCCACGGCCCCGAAGTGTTCGCGCAGCTGTGCCAGCGCTGGGGTCAGACGCCTGCCGTGATCCTGGTCACCGCCGAGCGCGACGCCACCTTGCGCCGCCAGGCCGCTGAGCGCGGCTGGGGCTTTCTGGCCAAGCCGGTGCGAGCGCCCGCGCTGCGGGCGCTGGTGAGCCAGACGCTGTTGAGGTTGCAACAAGGTACGCCTTAAAGCTACATTTTTGATAGCTTGAGGCGCTTTATGGAAAAGCGCTACGTACCTATTTCACTGTCAAGTAGGTAATTCCTTTGCCATCCGACGCGATGACCACGTCCTTGCGCGCCTCCAGCAGGCTCAGCACACGCTGCGCCATGGCCGTCGGGTCTTCTGCCCGCGCGGCCTGGGTCTGGATGTGCTTGAGCAAACCAGTTCGTTGCCGAGGCTTGTTCTTGGTCATCTTCTGAAGACTGGCCAGCACTGCCCGCGCCACCTGGGCTGCGGTTGGGGGTTGCGCAGTCTTTGCTGCGGTCTTGCCAACGGCAGTGACGGATGGCTTGGGTGGGGCTGAGACGGCGGATTTCTTCGGCACCGGCAGTTGTGCAGGCGCTTTGGATGCGGAGGCTTTGTTCGCAGTCCTAGTCTTTGAAGGAGCAGTCTTAGCGGCGGATTTTGTCGTCACGGGCTGGGCCGCCACTACGGGCGGATAGGACACCACCTCGCCTTTGACCACCACCCGCTTTCGCGCTTGCAACTGTGCCAATGCGTGCGATGTGCGCGGCGACCGGGCACTGGACTCGCCCAACCAATTTTGGAGCAGCACCAACAGCGCATCCTTCTGCGCGGGGCGGTGGGATGGAGCCAGCCCATCCAGTTGGGCTAGCAGTTGTTGCATGTCTGCCCGCGTGGCCTGGGTGCGGGCCGGAGCAGCTTTTGCAAGCGAAAGCTGCGGTGCTACAGATTTTGCTGTGGTCTTGACCGTCGCCTCCAATGCAGGGGTCGCCGCCGATGGAGGCTCTGGCTGCGGCAAGGGCGCGGACTTCTGCGCTATGGGTGCGGCTAATGCCGTAGACGCGGCGGGTGGTGCCGGCGTCCTGCGGAACCCGCACCGCTGCGCATCAAACCCCAGCTCCCTCGCATGCGCCAACATGGGTTCATACCCCTGGTCGTTGGAGACGACCACGAACGTACCCTCCGGTTGACGGGCCGAGATGTATCCGACGTAGTAAGCCAGCTGAAAATCCAGCGCGTTCCTGCCCGCCCCCGATCTAGGGACCAGCGTCACCTGCTCTGCCCCGTAAACCTGCTGATGCCCCGAAGCATCCACCGTCTGATGCGGGCCATGGAACAGCCACACATCCGTGCCCTGTGGCACCAATGCCATGAGTTCATCGCCCTTGGGCTGTACGTTTTCCCAATCAACGAGCAGGTGCACCCTGGGGGCTGTAGGTGCGGGCATAACAGCCACGGCGGCGCTGGGCATACGAGGCTCCAGCTCCGGGTGCTTGGGTGGGTGTTCAAGCGCCTTCGCACGCAGTGATTGCTCCACGGCCTCTGGAAGGTCCACCCCCGCCTGGTCTGCCATTTGCAGCAGGCACAGCAGCACGTCGGCAATCCCATGGGCCACGCGCTCTATGTGGGCAGGGTCGCGCACCACGCCGCGCGATTCGCTCAGAGTCGTCCACTGGAACATCTCCAGCAGCCCCGCTGACTCCACCGTCAGGGCCATGGCCAGGTTCTTGGGTGTGTGGCGAGACTGCCAGTCTCGGGCTGCGGCAAAACTGCGCAGCCTGGCTTGCAGCGCTGGGTAATCCATTCCCTAACTCCTCTTTTTATAGCTGCTTGCGCTTATCTAATGAGCACTAGAGCCTATTTTTCTCAAAACCGCCCCATCAATCTGGCTCCACCCCTTCCGCCTCCAGGCTCTTGACCAGCACCGCCGCCTGCGTGCGGCTGTAGCACTCCAGCTTTTTCAGGATGGCCGTGACATGCACCTTCACCGTGTTCTCGGCCAGGCCCAGCGCGCTCGCAATCTGTTTGTTCAGCAGGCCATCGGCCAGGCAGAGCAGCACGCGGAATTGCTGGGGCGTGAGCTGCGCGAGCCGCGCGGCCAGCTCGGCGTCGGCCTCGGAGCGCTCGGCCGCCATGGGCGGGAACCAGCTGCCGCCGTCCAGCACGGCCTGGATGGCGTCGCCCATGGCGTCGGCGGGCGCGGACTTGGGGATGAAACCCGCAGCACCAAACTGCTGGGCGCGGCGGATGACGCGGGGGTGGTCGTTGGACGAGATGATGACCACGGGCAGCTCGGGGTATTCGCCGCGCACATGCAGCAGGGCCGAGAAGCCGCGCGTGCCGGGCATGCTCAGGTCCAGCAGCACCAGCTCGACCTCAGGGTGGTCCTGCAGCGCCTGGCCCAGCGTGGCGGCGCTGGCCGCCTCCAGCGTGCGGAACTGCGGCAGCCGCTCGCGCAGCACGTGCAGCACAGCCGCACGGAACAGCGGGTGGTCGTCAGCGACAAGGAGCGTGGGCGCGGTGGACATGGATTGTTGTGCAGTCTGCCACGGGGGCTATCAGCCGCCGGCCTGCGGGCCTTTCCAGAACGCGGGCTGTGCGTACTGGTGCTTGAGGTGTTCGATCCACAGCCGCACCCGCAGCGGCATGTGCTTGCGCTGCGGAAATACCACATAGATGCCGTTGGGCGGCGCCGCAAAATCGTGCAACACCTCCACCAAGCGCCCGGCGGCAATCTCGGCCTCCACCTCCCAGGTGCTGCGCCAGGCAATGCCGTAGCCCGCCAGGCACCAGTCGTGCAGCACCTGCCCGTCCGAGCAATCGAGCGGGCCGCCGGGCTTGAGGTGGATGACCTCGGTGCCACTGCCTTCGACCGGCATGCGGAACGCCCAGCCCCGTGTTTGCGATGCTTCGCTCGACAGCGTGAGGCAGTCGTGCTGCACCAGCTCGCTGGGGTGGCGCGGCGTGCCGTGGCGCTGCAGGTAGGCGGGCGTGGCAACGCACAGGCGGCGGTTGTCGGCAATGCGCACGCTCACCAGCGACGAGTCGGGCAGGTCGCCCACGCGCACGGCGCAGTCATAGCCCTCGCCCGCCAGGTCCACCACGCGGTCGCTGAGGTTGAGCGAGATGGTCACGTCCGGGTGGGCGGTGCGAAAACGTGGCACCAGCGGCGCCACATGGCGGCGGCCAAAGCCGGCCGGTGCGGTGATGCGCAAATGGCCCGTGGCCTTGACGCCCCCTTCGGACACGCTGGCCTCGGCATTGGCCACGTCGGACAACAGGCGCTGGCAGTCTTCCAGAAACGCACTGCCCTCGTGCGTGAGGCTGATGCGGCGTGTGGTGCGCACCAGCAGCTTCACGCCCAGGTGTTCTTCCAGCGCATCGAGCCGCCGCCCCATGATGGCCGGCGCCACGCCCTCGGCCTTGGCCGCAGCGGTGAGGCTGCCGCGTGTTGCCACCGACACAAACGATTCGAAGGCCTTGAGTTTGTCCATGGGCGCTGATTATGGGGATAAAGCGGCGAAGGGCCTGGTGACGGACTTGGGCACGGCCTGTGATCGGTTTTGAAGCAAAACAGGCCGAATGCGCTGGTGCAACATGCCTGAGCAGCTACACAAATAATAGTGAACCAGGATCACCCCCACTTCACACCAGGCGCGACTTGAGGAACCCCACGGTGCCATAGCGCTTGACCTCGGTGTAAAGGTCGCGCGTGAGGCCCTGCACCATGGCGGTGTAGGCGTCGGCCAGGTCGGGGGCGATGGTGAAGTGGTCGTAGTTCACGATCACGCCCACGCGCTCGCCCTGTGCGGCGAGCGGGGCGAGCAGGCGGCGCACCTCCTGCTCGATGGCGTCAATGGTGCTGGCGGTGTTGATCTGCAGGCCCGAGAAGTCGATGTGCAGCAGCTGGCGCGCGGCGTCCAGCTCAAAGCGCTGCACCAGCGGGCGGTTGAGCAACTGCTCGCGCAGGCCCAGCGGGCCGGGCTCGAACAGGCGCAGGTCCATGGTCTGCAGGCCGGGGCTGATGCGCGGCGTGAATGCCATGTGGGCCAGCACGTCGCGGTGCAGGTCGATACCGGGCGCCAGCTCGATGAGTTCCAGCGCACCGCCGCCATCCGGCTCGCCCGAGGGCACCAGGCGGAACACGCAGCGCTCCGTCACATACAACACGCGCTGGCCGCGCCGCAGCGCCTCGGCGCCGCTGAAGGTGCGGTGCTCCACCTCGCGCACCAGCTTGCGTGCGCCGCCTTCGTGCAGGATGTGCAGGTGGCCGTCCACCGCCTCCACCTGCAGTGCGCCTGCCGTGAAGGTGCCAACAAACACCACCGTCTTGGCGTTCTGGCTGATGTTGATGAAGCCGCCCGCACCCGCCAGGCGCGGGCCAAACTTGCTCACGTTGAGGTTGCCGTGCTGGTCGGCCTGCGCCAGGCCCAGGATCGCGATGTCCAGGCCCCCGCCGTCGTAGAAGTCGAACTGGTTGGGCTGGTCGATGATGGCCTGGGGGTTCACAGCCGCGCCAAAGTTCAGGCCACCCGCGGGAATGCCGCCTATCACGCCGGGCTCGGCCGTGAGTGTGACGAGGTCGATGATGCGCTCCTCAGCTGCTACGTTGGCCACGCCCTCGGGCATGCCTATCCCCAAGTTCACCACCTGGTGCGGGCGCAGCTCCAGCGCCGCGCGGCGGGCGATGATCTTGCGCTCGGTCAGGGGCATCGCCTCCAGTGTGTCCATGGGCACGCGCAGCTCGCCCGCAAACGCGGCGCTGTAGGGCTCGGCAAAGGTCTGGTGGTGGTGCGCGGGCTCGGTGGCCAGCACCACGGCGTCCACCAGCACGCCGGGCACCTTCACCTGCCGGGGGTTGAGCGTGCCGCGCTCGGCGATGCGCTCGACCTGGGCAATGACCACGCCGCCCGAGTTGCGCGCGGCCATGGCAATGGCCAGCGCTTCGAGCGTGAGCGCCTCGCGCTCCATGGTGAGGTTGCCGTCGGCGTCGGCCGTGGTCGCGCGGATGATGCCCACGTGGATCGGAAAGGCTTTGTAGAACAGGTAGTCCTGCCCGTCGATGGGCAGGATGCGCACCAGGTCTTCGGTGGTGCGCGCATTGAGCTTGCCGCCGCCGTGGCGCGGGTCCACAAAGGTGTCCAGGCCCACGCGCGTGAGCGTGCCGGGCTTGCCTGCAGCGATGTCGCGAAACAAATGCGTGATCACGCCCTGGGGCAGGTTCCAGGCCTCGATCTGGTTGTTCACCGCCAGCTTCTGGATGCGGGGCACCAGGCTCCAGTGCCCGCCGATCACGCGCTTGAGCAGGCCCGCATGGCCCAGGTGGTTGAGGCCCCGCTGCTTGCCGTCGCCCTGGCCTGCGGCGTAGACCAGCGTGAGGTCGCGCGGGGTTTGGGTCGTTTCCCAGCGCTGGGCCAGCGCCACGGCAATGCTCTCGGCAAAGCCGATGCCCACAAAGCCGCCCGTGGCCACGGTGTCGCCGTCGTGGATGAGCTGCACGGCATCGGCGGCGCTAACGATCTTGTTCTTGTGGGCCGCGTTGAGCGCGCTGGCGTCCAGGGGTGCCTGCATGGGTTTGTCTCCCGGTGGGTTTGTTGTGCGCGCAGCGTAGTGGGTAACGGGCGAAAGCACCATTCAGGGTGACTACGGACTGTCACCAGTTTTGCGTAAAAGTCACTGGTTTAGAGATTTTCAGCGTATTTATGTGGGCAAACATTTGCAATACAGTCTGCCCATGGCCTGCTGTTGCGGGCACCGTTTTTCATTGATCTCCGTTTTCACCACTCTTCTTGAGGCACCCCATGACCGAACGCACCCAAGTCCACGGCCTGCAAGTGGCCACCTCCCTGTACCGCTTTGTCGAAGACAAGGTGCTGCCCGGCACGGGGGTGGACGCCGCCGCCTTCTGGAAAGGTTTTGACGCCATCGTGTCCGACCTGGCCCCGCGCAACATCGCCCTGCTGGCCGAGCGCGACCGCCTGCAGACCGAGCTGGACACCTGGCACAAGGCCAACCCCGGCCCCATCCAGAACATGGTGGCCTACCGCGGCTTTCTCGAAAAGATCGGCTACCTGGTGCCCCAGCCTGCCGACGTGAAGGCCACCACCACCAACGTGGACGACGAGCTGGCCACGCAGGCCGGCCCGCAGCTGGTGGTGCCCATCCTGAACGCCCGCTATGCGCTCAACGCCGCCAACGCGCGCTGGGGCAGCCTGTATGACGCGCTGTATGGCACGGACGCCATCAGCGAAGAAGGCGGCGCCGAGAAGGGCAAGGGCTATAACCCGGTGCGCGGCGCCAAGGTGATTGCGTTTGCGCGCCAGGTGCTGGATGACACGGCGCCTTTGGCTGCAGGCTCGCACAAGAATTCGACCGGCTATCGTGTGGAAGGCGGCCAGCTGGTTGTGTCGTTTGCCAACGGCACCACCACGGGTCTGAAGGACGCCTCGCAGTTCAAGGGCTACCAAGGCAACGCCGCCGCGCCTTCATCTGTGCTGCTGCAGCACAACGGCCTGCACCTGGACATCCAGATCGACCGCAGCACCCCCATCGGCCAATCCGACGCGGCGGGCGTGAGCGACCTGGTGCTCGAAGCAGCCCTCTCCACCATCCTGGACCTGGAAGACTCCGTGGCTGCCGTGGACGCCGAAGACAAAGTGCTGGGCTACAGCAACTGGCTGGGCATCATCCAGGCCACGCTGACCGAGCAGGTCGCCAAGGGCGGCAAGACCTTCACGCGCGGCCTGAATGCCGACCGCGTCTACACGGGCCCGGCCGGCGGCGAAGTGCGCCTGCATGGCCGCTCGCTGATGTTCCTGCGCAATGTGGGCCACCTGATGACCAACCCGGCCATCCTGTGGACCGACGTGCAGGGCCAGGTGCGCGAGATTCCAGAAGGCATCATGGATGCGGTGGTGACCACGGCGATTGCGCTGCACGACCTGCAAGGCCATGGCGCCAACGGCATCCGCAACTCCCGCAAGGGCAGCGTCTACATCGTCAAGCCCAAGATGCACGGCCCCGCCGAGGTGGGCTTTGCTGCCGAACTGTTCGGCCGCGTCGAAAAGCTGCTGGGCTTGCCCGATAGCACCGTCAAGCTGGGCATCATGGACGAGGAGCGCCGCACGTCCGTCAACCTGAAGGCCTGTATTGCGGCAGCTTCGAGCCGCGTGGCGTTCATCAACACCGGCTTTCTGGACCGCACGGGCGACGAAATGCACACCGCGATGCACGCCGGACCCATGGTGCGCAAGGGCGACATGAAGACCAGCGCCTGGATCCAGTCGTACGAGAAGAACAACGTGCTGGTGGGCCTCTCCTGTGGCCTGCGCGGCAAGGCGCAGATCGGCAAGGGTATGTGGGCCATGCCCGACCTGATGGCCGAGATGCTCAAGCAGAAGATCGCCCACCCCAAGGCTGGCGCCAACACCGCCTGGGTGCCCAGCCCCACGGGCGCCACGCTGCACGCGCTGCACTACCACCAGGTGAAGGTCAGCGACATCCAGATCGAGCTGGAAAAAACCGATGTGAACGCAGAACGCGACAACCTGCTGACCGGCCTGCTCACCGTGCCCGTGGCCTCCGCTCCCAACTGGAGCGACGCCGAGAAACAGCAGGAGCTGGACAACAACGCACAGGGCATTCTGGGCTACGTGGTGCGCTGGGTGGACCAGGGCGTGGGCTGCTCCAAGGTGCCTGACATCCACAACGTGGGCCTGATGGAAGACCGCGCCACGCTGCGCATCAGCAGCCAGCACATGGCCAACTGGCTGCACCATGGTGTGGTGACCGAAGCCCAGGTGCGCGAGACCTTCGAGCGCATGGCCGCCGTGGTGGACCAGCAAAATGCGGGTGACCCGCTGTACCAGCCCATGGCCGGACACTTTGCCACCAGCATGGCCTACAAGGCAGCGTATGACCTGGTCTTCAAGGGCATGGAGCAGCCCAGCGGCTACACCGAGCCACTGCTGCACGCCTGGCGCCTGAAGCTGAAGGCAGCGCAAGCGGCCTGATTCCCGACTGCAAGCAGTGCCATATTCATGGCGCTGCCTGCTCTACTTTTGATAGCTGCTAGCGCAATCAACATTTGCACTAGCAGCTATTTTTGTTTAGGCCGTGCTCTGGCTCGCCACCTTCACGTGGACGGGACGCAGTGGCCGTGCGCGGACAGCACTGCGCCGTACACTGGCACCAGCGCCCACGCGCCCCCCCCATGCCTGCAGCACTATCCACCCCTCTCAACCCGTCTGTCTGCCCGCTGTGCGGGCAGCACAACCAGTGCGCTATCGCGGCGGGTCTCCCAGCAGAAAGCTGCTGGTGCATGACGCAGACCATCGACCCTGCGGCCTTGGCCGCTTTGCCGCAGGAGGCACGCGGCAAGGTCTGTATCTGCGCGGCTTGCGGCGCGCCGGCGCCAGACGCACAGCAACCCTCCGCCGCAGGCCACCCGCCTTCGCCGATATGATTTGGGCTTTTCGCTGTCTTCACAGCGCGCGAAGGAGTTGGACATGCCCACGTACCACATCGAAATGATGGAAGGCCGCACGGTCGAACAAAAGAAGAAGCTGGTGGAAGAGATCACCCGCGTGTCCGTCGAGATTCTGGGAGGCTCGCCCGAGTCGGTGGACATCCTGATCACCGACATCAAGCGCGAAAACTGGGCCACGGGCGGCAAGCTATGGCTGGAGCGCACTTCCTGATCGCTGCGTCCCGCCGTCATTGACCCCGTTGCCCCGCCTCAGCATTTGATCGTTTCATGAGCACTTCCTCGGGGTCTTTGTCGGTATTGCGCGAGCGCTATGGTGAGCGCTACCGATGGCTGCTATTGCTGTCCGTCATGGTGGGGACCATGGCCTCCATCATGTCCTCCACCATCGTGAACGTGGCGATACCGGACATGAGCCACTACTTCTCGCTGGGTCAGGAGCGCGCCCAGTGGGTCACTTCAGGCTTCATGGTGGCCACCACCGTGTCCATGCTCACCACCCCCTGGCTGTTGTCGCGGTACGGTTACCGTTCGACCTATGTGGGCGCGATGTTGCTGCTGCTCATTGGCGGAGTGGGGGGCGGCCTGGCGCGCGACTTCGGTCTGGTGCTCGCAGCACGCGTCGCCGAGGGGCTGGCTGCGGGTGTGGTGCAGCCCATCCCGGCCGTCATCATCCTGTACGCGTTTCAGCCCCATGAGCAAGGGCGCGCCAGCGGCATCTTCGGCATGGGCGTCGTGCTGGCCCCGGCCATCGGCCCGAGCATGGGGGGATTGCTCGTGGACTGGTTTGGGTGGCGCTCCATATTCTTCATGGTGGTGCCCCTGTGCCTGGCCTCGATCTGGTTGGCGTACAAGTTTGTGCCAGTCACAGCCCCGGGGGGCGTGGAGGCCAATCGCCAGGGCCAGGCTCTGGACTGGCGCGGCCTGTTATTGGGCACCGTGGGCACGCTGTGTCTGCTCAACGGCCTGGTGTCGCTGCATGGCGGCTCTGTGGTTGAGGCGGTGGGCCTGCTGATAAGTGCTGCAGTGGCTGTCGCGTGTTTTATTGTCTGGCAGCGCAGGCTGCTTCGCACCGGGCGCAAGCCGCTGATGGACCTGCGCCTCTTTCAGTACCGCCAGTTCGCCATGGGCAGTGTGGTGGCGTTCATCTACGGCACGGCCTTGTTCGGCTCTACCTACCTGTTGCCGGTGTTCATGCAACTGGGGCTAGAGCTGTCGGCATCCCATGTGGGCACCCTCATGCTGCCCGCCGGTTTTGTCTTGGCAGCCACCATTGCAGTGGTGGGCCGGCTGGCGGACCGGCAGCCGACCCATTTTCTGGTCAGCATCGGGCTCGGTTTGCTGGCCCTGTCTTTTGGACTGATGGTGTTTGTGGGACTCGGCTCGTCGCTGTGGATGCTGGTCGCTTTTGCGATCTTGGGGCGCATCGGACTCGGCTTCATTCTGCCTTCGCTGAATCTGGGTTCCATGCGCCCGCTGGACAAATCGCTGATTTCGCAGGGCTCCAGCGCCATCGGTTTCTTGCGCATGCTGGGCGGTGCGGCAGGTGTCAGTTTGTGCGGTATCGTGCTCGAGTGGCGGCTGGGCGCACATGGCGCCTCGCTGACCGCCGGAGCGAGTAACCCTGCCCGCATTGCAGCGTTCGGCGAGACTTTTCTGATGCTGACTTTTCTTTGTGTGCTGGCGCTGGTGGCAGCATGGCAGCTGCGCGAGGTACGGTCTAACTGACGGCACGCCCACGTTATCCTGATGCTTGTTTGCAAGGGCGGCCAGTGCCTCTCCAAGCGTTGTACGAAATCGAAGAAACGGAATCTCCGCCATGTGCCAGCTCCTCGGCATGAACTGCAATGTCCCCACCGATGTCACCTTCAGCTTCACGGGGTTTGCGCAACGCGGTGGTAAAACCGACCACCATACCGATGGCTGGGGTATAGCGTTCTTCGAAGACAAGGGGCTGCGGCATTTTGTGGACCATCTGGCGGCGGTGGAGTCTCCTGTGGCTGAGCTGATTCGCCGCTACCCCATCAAGAGCCAAAATGTCATCGCCCATATCCGCAAGGCCACCCAGGGCGTTGTGAGCCTTCAAAACTGCCATCCGTTCGTGCGTGAGCTGTGGGGTCGTTACTGGGTATTTGCCCACAACGGAGATCTGAAAGACTTTCGCCCACGCCTGCATGCGCATTTTCGCCCCGTGGGCGATACCGATAGCGAGCATGCGTTTTGCTGGATCATGCAGGAACTGGCCAAGTCGCACGCCAGCGTGCCCTCCGTTCCAGAACTGACGTTGACGCTCAAGGAACTCGCTGCACGCATAGCGCCCCATGGCACGTTCAATTTCCTGCTCTCCAACGGCCAGGCGTTGTGGTCGCACGCCTCCACAAACCTTCACTACATAGAACGCCGCCACCCATTTGGCGCAGCGCAACTGAGCGACGAAGACCTGCAGCTGGATTTTTCGAAGGAAACCGGCGAGCATGATCAGGTGGCAGTGATCGTGACCACCCCCCTCACGACCAACGAAGCGTGGACAGCCTTCGGCAAGGGCGAACTGCTGGTGTTCGAGCAAGGTCGGCGGCTGCCTATCTGACGTATGCTCATCGCGGGGCGTGGCAAGCGATGGCTTGACCAATGGCGTCGCTTCATTCAAACCCGATCCGACGTGATCCTGTGTGATCAGTTGCTCGTCGCGTCGCGGTGCGCTGAAGCTACTCACACGGCGTGACTTGAGATGCTACGCACGCTTGGTCGGGGCAAGTAATCTGAGATGGGTTGGGAGGGCTGTTGAAGCCGAACGCAT
>NZ_JADHVT010000028.1 GCF_016783915.1 Acidovorax sp. | reverse complement strand
ATTGGCTTCGCGCTGGATGTCCATGCTGAAGTCGATGGCGCTCATGATGCCGTCGCCAAACTCTTCGTGCATCAGCTCCTTGATGGTCGTGCCGTACACGCTCACGATTTCATACCAGCGGTAAATCAGAGGGTCGGTAGGCACGGGCGTGGGCAGCGAGCCCTTGTAGGGCACTACCTGCAGCCACTTCTGCTCTTCGGCCGTGAGGCCGAAGATCTTGCCCAGCACCTTGGCCTGCTCGGGCGATGCAGTCATCTGGCCCAAGCACAGGGCCGTGGTCCACTCCTTGGACTGGCCGACTTTCTTGGCAATGGCGTCCCATTGCAGGCCCTTGGCGACCTTGGTGCTGATGATTTTTTCGGTGACGTCGTTGCGGTTCATGGGGATGACTCCTTGGTTGGGGTGGGATTTGAAACGGGGAACAGGAACTTCAGGGTGCCGCCCTCCCTGCCACCCCAAGGGGCAACACGACAGGGCTTGGTTATTCAGGAAATCAGTGGGCTTTGGCTCGGGTCACCAAAAAGTCCACGATGTGGTTGCGCAGCGCGTAGTAGCCGTCCAGGTGGTGCAGGCTGGTGCGCGTGCGTTCGCGTGGCAGCGGGTTCACCACCACCTCGGCGATGCCGCCGGGGCGGTAGCCCTCGGGCGTCTCGTTGCCGTTGCTCATGAGCAGAATGCGGTCGGCCAGCAAGATGGCTTCGTCCACATCGTGGGTGATCATGAAAACCGTCTGCTGCGTCTGGCGCACGATGGCCATCAGCTCGTCCTGGATGGTGCCGCGCGTGAGCGCATCCAGTGCGCCAAAGGGTTCATCCAGCAGCAACATCTTGGGCTGGATGGAGAACGCGCGCGCAATGCCCACGCGCTGCTTCATGCCGCCTGAGAGTTGCGACGGCTTCTTGTCGATGGCAGGGCTCAGGCCCACCAGCGCCACGAACTTCTCCACATGCGCATCCACCTGGCTCTTCTTCCAGTCAGGCCAGCGCGACTTCACGGCGAACGCGATGTTCTGGCGCACCGTGAGCCAGGGCATGAGCGCGTGGCTCTGGAACACCACGCCCCGGTCCAGACTGGGGCCGGCCACTTCGCGCCCGTCCATGATGACGGTGCCCGAGGTGGCGGTGTCCAACCCCGCCAGCACGTTCAGGATGGTGGTCTTGCCGCAGCCCGAGTGGCCGATGATGCAGACGAACTCGCCCTTGTCGAGCGTAAACGACACATCGGCAAACACGGGCTTGGCGGGCACAAAGGCCTTACTCAGCCTGTCGATCTGGAGGAAGCCTTGGGTCACGGCAGAGGCCTTTCGGTACGGTATGTCAGTGGCGTAAGTGGAAAGAGGGGCTGAAACAGCCGGGCCCTGGGCGACATCACTCCACATAGGTCACCACCTTCTGCAGCTGGCCAAACGCCAGGTCGAGCAACATGCCCACCACACCGATCACCAGGATGGCGAAGATCACGTTGGTGAGCGACAGGTTGTTCCACTCGTTCCACACGAAGTAGCCAATTCCCGTGCCGCCCACCAGCATCTCGGCCGCCACGATCACCAGCCAGGCGATGCCCATGCTGATGCGCATGCCCGTGAGGATGGTGGGCGCTGCGGCGGGCAGGATCACCAGGAAGGCCTTGCGCAGCGGGTTGACCTGCAGCGTGGCCGACACGTTGAGCCACTCGCGCTTGACCGAGGCCACACCAAACGCCGTGTTCACCAGCATGGGCCACACCGAGCAGATGAAGATCACGAAGATGCCCGAGATCGATGAGTCCTTGATGGTGTAGAGCGCGAGCGGCATCCACGCCAGCGGGCTGATGGGCTTGAGCACCTGGATGAACGGGTCGAACGCACGGCGCAGCAGCGGCGACATGCCGATGACGAAACCGAGCGGTATCGCCACCAGGCAGGCCAGGCCAAACCCCAGCGCGACACGGCCCAGCGAATGCGCGAGCTGGATGGCGATGCCCTTGTCGTTGGGGCCGTTGTCATAGAACGGGTTGGACAAATGCCCCCACACGGTACGGCCCATCTCTGCCAGCGAGGGGAAGCCGCTGCCCTTGGCGCTGGCGCCTGGGTCCTTGCCCATCATCTTGGCGTACTCGATCTGCTCGGCGGTCATGCCGGCCGTGCTGTTGCCCGCGCCCGAAGAAGCGGTGGCGATGTACCAGATCCCCAGCAGGGCCAGGAAGATGAGCACGGACAACAGGCCCGCGCGCAGGTTGAGGTTCTTGGCGGGAGTCATGTCATGCCGCCTTGCGAATGGGGAAGCTCTTTGCGTACTCGCTCGCCTTAGCGGCATCGAATTCGCGCCCCATGATCTTGAACTTGGGGTACGCGCCTTCGGGCACCTTCTGGTCCAGCGCCTTCATCTGCTTTTTCGCATCGGTGATGAGGAACACCTTTTCGGCGATCTGCTTGTAGTCCACATCGCCCTTGATGTAGCCCCAGCGCTGCATCTGCGTGAGCATCCACACGGCCATGCTCTGCCAGGGCATGGGGTCGAAGTCCGCCCGGTCGGGCACGTTCTGGATCTTGCCCAGGCCGTCGGCGAACTTTCCGGTGAGCACCTGGTTGAGCACTGCCTCGGGCTGGTTCAGGTAGGCCTGGGGCGCAATCACCTTGGCGATGAGCTCGCGGTTGGCCGGGTTGCGCGCCATCGCGGCCGAGGTGAGCACCGCGCGGTACAGCGCGGCAAAGGTGTTGGGGTTCTTCTGGATGAACTCGGTGCTGGTGCCGAAGGCGCAGCAGGGGTGGCCGTTCCACAGGTCCTTGGTGAGCAGGTGGATGAAGCCGACTTCCTCGAACACGGCACGCTGGTTGAAAGGATCGGGGCCGAGGAAGCCGTCGATATTGCCCGCGCGCAGGTTGGCCACCATCTCGGCGGGTGGCACCACGCGCAGCTGCACGTCGATGTCGGGGTTCAAGCCCGCCTCGGCCAGGTAGTAGCGCAGCAGGAAGTTGTGCATGCTGTACTCGAAGGGGATCGCAAACTTGAAGCCCTTCCAGTTCTTGGGGTCGCGGTTGTCCTTGTGCTTGAGGCTCAGCGTGATGGCCTGGCCGTTCACGTTCTGGATGGTGGCCACGTTCATCGGAGTGGCGTTGGAGCCCAGGCCCATGGAGATCGCCAGCGGCATGGGCGACAGGAAGTGCGTGGCGTCGTACTCCTTGTTGATCATCTTGTCGCGGATCAGCGCCCAGCCCGCCGTCTTGGTTACCTCCACATTCAGGCCCTGCTTGCTGTAGAAGCCCAGCGGGTGGGCCATGATCAGCGGCGTGGCGCAGGTGATCGGGATGAAGCCGATCTTGAGGTTGGTCTTCTCCAGCGCGCCCTGCTTCTCTTGCGCCATGGCCTGCATGCTGGCCACGGGCAGCACGCTGGCGATGGCCGCCATGGCCGTGCCCTTGCCCACCGCCTTGATGAAGCGGCGGCGCACTGCGTCTTGCGGAAACAGCGCCTTGACCAGCGTGGCCTCGATGAACTCGTTGCTGTAGAGCTCGAACTCACGGGTCTCGCTGCGCTGGCGCAGGGTGGCGGCCGCAGCATCGGCCGACACCTCGGCGTGGTGGTCAGCCACCGTGTGGTCGCGGCCACAGCTGCATTTCAGCATCAACGGGCGGTCGGCATCGTAGGGCGAGAAGAATTCGGACATGGCACACCTCGAAGAAGTTGGTACCAGGCGTTACGCAAAGCGCGGGCCAGTTTTTGACGATGTCGGCCCGCTGTCATGAATTCGTGGGTGTGGTGTCTACAGCGTGTAGGGCCAGCACTACAAATCGGAGGTGCACGCCCCGCAAATCACTCTGCCGGTGCGCCACGCGCCAGCAGCGCCAGCTCCACGTCGTTGCGCGCGCCGGTCTTTTCGAGGATGCGGGCGCGGTAGGTGCTCACCGTGTTGGGCGCTAGCTTGAGCTGCGCACCAATTTCGCTCACGCTCTGCCCGGCAGTGAGCAGGCGGAACACCTGGTGCTCCCGATAGGAGAGCGCGTCCACCCCGGCGGGCGTGCCCTGCTGGGCGGTGCGCACCACCCCGGTGCGTTCCAGTGCACCTGCCAGGGCTTGCGCGGTCGCCTCCGTCAGGTAACGCTCGCCTGCTGCCACCTTGCGCACGGCGGCCACCATGTCGTCGGGATCGGCGCTTTTGTGCAGGTAGCCCGCCGCGCCCATCTGGATGCAGCGCACCGCGTATTGCCGCTCGGGGTAGGTGCTGAGCATCAGCACCGGCAATGCAGGCCAGGCCTTGCGCAGCGCCTGCAGCACTTCGAGGCCGTCCATGCCCGGCATGGCGATGTCCAGCAGCACCAGGTCCAGCCCCGGTGTTCCCGTGGGCCCTTGCAGGGCGGCGACCAGCTCCAGCACCTCGCGGCCCTGGGTGGCCTCGGCGACCACGGTGATCTCGGGCGCGCCATTGGCCGGGTCGCCCAGCACCTGCTTGAGCCCCTCCCGCACGATGCGGTGATCATCACCGATCAACACTCGAACCACGGAATTCATGACAGCTCCAGAGGAATCAGCAATTGCAGGCACGAGCCCTGCCCCGGCTCGCTGGTGATGCTCAGCCGGCCCCCAAGCTGCCGCGCCCGCTCGCGCATGCCCATCACGCCATAGGCGGTGGGCGCCTCCAGGGCCTGGCGGGTGGCGCCCACGCCGTTGTCGCGCACGCGCAGTTGCAGCATCTCATCTTGCACGTCGATGGCAATGTCGATGGCGCTGGCCTGCGCGTGGCGGCCCACATTGCTCAGCATCTCCTGGAAGATACGGAACACAGCGATGGCTGCAGGCTCGGGCAAGTGCAGGGTGGCGGGCACATCCATCTGCCATGCCAGCTCCAGTTCGGCCGACTGCACGAACTCCTGCGCCTGCCACTCCAGCGCGGCCCATAGCCCCTGGTGGTCCAGGATGCTGGGGCGCAGGTCGGTGATGATGCGGCCCACGTTGTCCACCGCGTTTTCGATCAGGCGGCTCATGTTCTGGCACTTGCAGCGCATCTGGGTGCGCATGTCTCCCGCCGCCTCGGGCGTGCGCTCGCCCTGCTCGCCCAGGCGCTTGTGCAACCAGTTCACATCCATCTTCAGCGCCACCAGCAGGCTGCCTAGCTCGTCGTGCACTTCGCGGGCGATGCGGGTGCGTTCGTCCTCCCGCACCTGCTCCGAGTAAGCCGACAGCTCGCGCAGCTGCGCTAGCGCCTGCGACAGCTCGTGCGTGCGGGCGGCCACGCGGCGCTCCAGTTCGTCATTGGCACGGGCCAGTTCATCGTGCGCGCGTTGCAGCTCATCGGCAGCACGCTTGCGGCTGGTGATATCCACAAAGGCGATCACGGCTCCCTGCACCTGGTCACCTTCCAGAATCGGGTGGCTCGAATACTCCACGGCAAACGCCGAGCCATCGCGGCGCCAGAACACCTCGGTGTCCACCCGGCAGGGCAGGCCCTGGCGGAAGGCATTGAAGATGGGGCAGTCGCTGTCGGCGTAGGGGCTGCCGTCGGGGTGGCTGTGGTGGGTGAGCGCATGCATGTTGCGTCCCATCACCTCCTCAGCGGCAAAGCCCAGCATCTGTGCGCCCGCCCGGTTGATGAACACGCAGTTGCCGGCCAGGTCGATACCAAACACGCCCTCGCCCGTGGACTCCAGCAGCAACCCCAGGCGGTTTTGCCAGAGGGCACTGGCACCGGCGGGCAGGTTCAGGACATGGGTGGGCATGACAGCACCCAAGCAATGGGCGTGCCCAGCCGGCCAGGCGGGCCATTCCAGCAGGCGCGCCAGGGGCTGTGCGTCCGCCCGCCAACATCGCACAATAAGCGGATGCAAACCGTTACCCCGTCCTCCGTGGCCTCTGTGGCCCCGCCCCCGCCGTCGGTATGGCGCCCGCCCAGCCTGTCCGTGCGCTGGTGGCCCGTGTTCATGCGCAACCTGCTCGTCTGGCGCAAGCTGGCCATCCCCAGCCTGGTGGGCAACATTGCCGAGCCGCTGATGTGGCTGGTGGCCTTTGGCTACGGCATGGGGGCCCTGGTGGGGCAGGTGAACGTGGGCGGCGCGGCGGGCGACACCAAGGTGCCCTACATCCTGTTCCTCGCCAGCGGCTCCATCTGCATGAGCGCCATGAACGCGGCCAGCTTCGAGGCGCTGTACTCGGCCTTCTCGCGCATGCATGTGCAAAAGACCTGGGACGGCATCATGAACGCGCCGGTCAGCCTGGACGACGTGGTGCTGGCCGAAATGCTGTGGGCCGCGTTCAAGGCGCTTTTTACCGTCACCGCCATCCTGGGCGTGATGCTGGCGCTCTCCATCAGCCACAGCCCCAAGTTGCTGGTGGCCTGGCCGGTGCTGTTGTTTGTGGGGGTGATGTTCTCCAGCATCGCGCTCATCTTCAATGCCCTGGCCAAGGGGTATGACTTCTTCACCTACTACTTCACCCTGGTGCTCACGCCCATGATGTTTCTCTCGGGTGTGTTCTTCCCGCGCGAGCAACTGCCCCCCATCGTGCGAGCGATCTCCGACTGGCTGCCGCTGACCAACGCGGTCGAACTGGTGCGCCCGTTGTTCATGGACCAGTGGCCTGCCCACCCATGGCGCCATGGTCTGGTGCTGGTGGTGACCACCGTGGTGGCGTTCTGGGCGGCGTTGGCACTGACCCGCAAGCGCTTCAAGGCATGACGGTCGTGCTGGACCCGGACCGCATCGCCATGGTGGCCAAAGGCGTGTCGGCCATCGTGGCGTCGCGCGATGCAGCCCTGCGCCCGAGCATCATGCGGGCCGTGGGCAGCCACATCAGTGCCGACGGACAGGAAGTCACGGTCTACCTGCGGAGCACCCAGTCCAGGCAGTTGCTGCAGGACATTGCCGAAACCGGTGAGATTGCCGTGGTCTTCAGCGAGCCATCCACCCACCGAACGCTGCAGCTCAAGGCCCGCCAAGCCACCCAGCGCCCGGCTCATGACGATGATCTTCCGGTGCTACAGGCCTACCTGCAGTCCATGGTGCACGAGGTAGGCAGGGTTGGCTACGGGCCTCGCTACGTGGCGGCCATGCTGGCGGCGCCACTGGAGGATGTGGTGGCAGTGACCTTCACCCCCACCAGTGCGTTCGACCAGACCCCCGGCCCGCGCGCGGGCGCTGCGTTACCCACCACGCCCGCGACACGTCCATCACCTGCGCTTGCCAGCCATGAGTGACGCCCCCTCCCTGCACACGATCCGCCCATGCCTGGAGGGCGCCATCCCGGCAGTGATGGCGACCTGTGACCCCGATGGCACGCCCAACGTGGCCTACATCTCGCAGGTGGTCTATGTAGACGCAGCGCATGTGGCGCTGTCGTTCCAGTTCTTCAACAAGACCCGCCAGAACATCCTGCGCAACCCGCGCGCATCAGTGCTGGTGCTGGACCCGGTCACCGCCCATTTCTACCGCCTGCACCTGCTGTACGAACGCACCGAAGACAGCGGCCCCGTGTTTGAGAGCATGCGCGCGCAGCTGGCGGGCATTGCGTCGCATGAGGGTATGGCCGAAGTGTTTGAACTCAAAGGGGCCGACATCTACGCCGTGGAGCGCATCGAATCGGTGGCGGGTGAAGGCCTGCCTGCACCGGCGCCGCGCTCCGGGCTGCTGCACACGCTGCGCCTGTGCAGCGAAAGCATCGCGCGCTGTACGGGGCTGGACGAATTGCTGCAAGGCGCACTGCAAGGCCTGCAGGACAAGCTGGGCATCGAACACGCGATGGTGCTGATGCTGGACGCCAGCGCCCAGCAGCTCTACACCGTGGCCAGCTGCGGCTACGCCACCTCGGGCGTGGGTTCAGAAATCCGGCTGGGCCAGGGGGTGATCGGCATGGCAGCCCGCGAGCGCACGCCGGTGCGCATCAGCCACATGACGCACGCCGCCCTGTACAGCCATGCCATCCGCGAGAGCATGGACGCGCACGCCACACCCGATGCGCCCGCGTTGCGCGGCCTGGACATCCCCTACCCCGGCCTGCCGGAGCCGCACAGCCAGGTGGCTGTGCCGCTGCTGTCAGCCGGGCGGCTGCTGGGCGTGCTGTTTGCCGAGAGCCCGCAGGACATGCGGTTTGGTTTTGAGGATGAAGACCTGCTGGTGGCCATGGCGGGCCAACTGGCGGCTGCCATTGACCTGCTGCAGGCGTCGCCCGATGCCACCGATCCACTGCCCGCCATCTCTGCGGCCCCCCCGTGACTGGCAGCGCATTGCGGGTGCGCCACTTTGCAGCCAACGACAGCGTGTTCATCAACGACGACTACCTGATCAAGGGCGTTGCGGGCGCCATTGTCTGGAAGCTGCTGCGCGACCACCAGCAAACGGGCCGCGTGGACTTCACCAACCGCGAACTGCGGCTGGACCCCGCCCTGCGCCTGCCCGATGTGGCCGACAACCTCGAAGCGCGGTTGCTGTTGCTGCAGCGCCGCCTGCAGGAGAACTGCCCGCACATCCACATCGAAAAAACGGGGCGCGGGCGCTTTCGGCTGTGTGTGCTGCGCCCTGTGGTGCTGGAAGACGCTTGAGCCTCAGAAGGTGTGAATGAGTCCGGCGAGCCCGAGCAGGCCGTCAAAACGCGGCCGATCGAGACGCAAAGCGCAGCCATAGCTTGGGCTATGGCGAGCATTTGTAACGACGAACGGGTGTGTTTTGGCGGGATGAGCGGGCATGGCGGGTTTGTTCACACCTTCTCAGTGCACCAGACCCGGCACCACCGGCAGCCCCAGGCTGCGCATGAGCTTGGTCCACTCGGGCTGCGTGAGATGCGGCTGCACCTGCGCCAGCACAGCCGCCAGCACGGGGGCTGGGGCGTGTTGCTGCATGTCCGACAACATGGCGGTGCGCTCTGCCGGTGACATGTACGGCACCATCCAGCGGGCCACCACCATCATTTCCTGCGGCGGGATCGAGGCCACCAGCGCATCGTGCACGCCCGCCAGTTCCGCGTCGGTGTAGCACTGCCACAGAACTCGGTTGTGCGCAGTCTCTTCCTCGTGCATGTGCTCGAAGTTGTGCGCCACAAACAGCGCCAGCTGGCGGTACAGGGCCTGGGTGGCTGCGGGGCGTGCGGGCTTGGCACAGGCCATCAGGTGGTTCACCCCGTCTGCCAGGGCCGTGATGGCCTCTTCGTGCTCCACATGTTCACCGGCAATGCTCTGGCTGGATCCGGGCTGGCGCGCCTCCATGGCGGCGTGCACGAACTGGTTCTCGTGGTGCAGGTGGGCGCGGCACAGGTCCAGCAACTGCATCACGCGGTCGCAGGTGTGGGCAAACTCCAGGTCGTCCTCGACATCCATGCGGCCCAGGCCCAGCAGCGTGTCGGCCATGAAGGCGCGCAGCGCCTTGTGGATGCTGGCGTACATATCCATGCGGGGGGCGGCGGGCTGGGCTTGTGTCAGTGCGGCAATTTCGCGGGCATCAATCTTCATCACGTTCTTTCATGGCCCCGGTGGGCTCTTTCAGCGCCTTTTTTTTGGCGCCGGGCCGGGTGCACCATGCACCCTTTTCCATGCAAAGAAGTCTAGAAATTCGCCGCGCTTTTGCCTGTTAAAAACTCCTTAAACAGACCCTTTGAAAACCTTAAAAATCGCGTTCCGGGCGCCAAACGTGAAATCGTTCACGGCGCGGCCCGCAGCAGGTCCACCGCTTTTTCAGCAATCATCACCGTCGGCGCGTTGGTGTTGCCGCTCACGATGCGCGGCATGATGGACGCGTCCACCACGCGCAGGCCCGACAGGCCGTGCACACGCAGCTGTGCATCCACCACATCCAGAGGCCCAGGGCCCATGCGACAGCTGCCCACGGGGTGATAGATGGTGTCGGCGTACTGACGGATGAACTGCTCGATCTCGGCAGGGGTACGCGCGTTGGCCGAGGCTGCCAGCTCCTTGGCGCCGAACTTCGCCAGCGCGGGCTGCGCCAGAATCTCGCGCGTGCGCTGAAAGCCACGCACCATGCGCGCCATGTCATCCGGGTCCGCGAGGAAGTTCGGGTCCACCAAAGGCAAGGCCATGGGGTCGCGGCTGGCCAGCGTGACCGAGCCCCGGCTCTTGGGCTGCAGCAGGCACACGTGGGCCGAGTAACCATGGCCGAACACGGTCTTGCGCCCGTGGTCCACCAGCTTGCCGATCACAAAGTGCAGCTGCAGGTCGGGCGCGGGCTCGGACGGGTCGCTTTTGATGAAGCCCCCCGCCTCGGCAAAGTTCGTGGTCAACATGCCCGTGCGGTGCTTGCGCCATTCGGCTATGCCGCGCAGCGTCTGCGCCATGCCCGACAGTGACAGGCCGAACAGGTCCTTGAGCTCGGGTGCGTCCAGCACCTGCACCACGTCGGGGTGGTCGTGCAGATGCTGGCCCACGCCCGGCAGGTCGTGCAGCACCGGGATGCCGTGTTGCTGCAAATGCGCGGCAGGCCCCACGCCCGACAGCATCAGCAACTGCGGCGACAGCAGCGCGCCCGCACTCAGCAGCACCTCGCGGCCCGCTCGCACCTGCTTGATCGCGCCGCCCTGGCGGTATTCGACACCCACCGCGCGCGTGCCGTCGAACAGGATGCGCGTGGCATGCGCCCCGGTGATGACCTGCAGGTTGGGTCGCGCCAGGTGCGGCGTGAGGTAGCCCTTGGCTGCGCTGTGGCGCTCGCCGTTCTTGTGCGTGACCTGGTACAGGCCCACACCTTCCTGCGTGGCGCCGTTGAAGTCGGTGTTGTGCGGGTGCCCGGCCTGCACACCTGCGTCGGTGAAATATTGGCTGAACCGGTTGGGTGCACGCAGGTCTGCCACGTTGAAGGGGCCGCCCCGGCCATGCCAAGCGTTGGCGCCGCGTTCGTTGTTCTCGGCACGCACGAAGTAAGGCTTCACATCCTCCCAGCCCCAGCCCGGGTTGCCCTGCGCGGCCCAGTGGTCATAGTCGGCGTGCTGGCCCCGGATGTAGACCATGGCGTTGATGGAGCTGGAGCCCCCCAGCACCTTGCCGCGTGGCTGGTAGCCGCGCCGGTTATTCAGCGCAGCCTGCGGCGTGGTGTTGAAGCCCCAGCCGTTCAGTTCGAACTTGGCCATCACGGCCAGCCCAGCCGGGCAGTGGATGAGCACGCTTTTGTCGGCAGGCCCTGCCTCCAGCAGGCAGACGCGTACGGAGGGGTTCTCAGTCAGACGGCCGGCCAGCACGGAGCCCGCCGATCCGCCACCGATCACGATGTAGTCAAACATGTTTTGTGTCTCCTCCGCCATGCTGCGCAGCGGCTTGTTGGTTCAGGTTTGACGCACGATAACCGAACGGTCGTGCGATTCGCCTTACCATTCCGTCCATCCGTTTCACTTTGAAGAGGGCTCTCTATATGACGATTCAGACCGTAGGCATCATCGGCGCAGGCACCATGGGCAACGGCATTGCACAGGCCTGTGCGGTGTCGGGCATCAACGTGGTGATGGTCGATATCTCGGATGCTGCAGTGCAAAAAGGCCTGGCCACCGTGGCTGGCAGCCTGGACCGCTTGATCAAGAAGGAGAAGATCAGCGCCGCCGACAAGGACGCAGCCTTGGCGCGCATCAAGACCTCCACCAGCTACGACGACCTCAAGGCCGCGCAGCTGGTGATCGAAGCCGCCACCGAGAACTACGAGCTCAAGCTCAAGATCTTGAAGCAGGTCGATGCACTGGTGGGCCCCGAGGTGCTGATTGCATCGAACACGTCCTCGATCTCCATCACCAAGCTGGCCGCCGCCACCAGCCGCGCCGACCGCTTCATTGGCATGCACTTCTTCAACCCCGTACCCATGATGGCGCTGGTGGAGATCATCCGTGGCCTGCAGACCAGCGACGCCACGCACGACGCCGTGAAGGCGCTGGCCGAAGCCCTGGGCAAGAGCCCTATCACCGTGAAGAACGCGCCCGGTTTTGTGGTCAACCGCATCCTGGTGCCCATGATCAACGAGGCCTTCTTCGTGCTGGCGGAAGGCCTGGCCACACCCGAGGACATCGACGCGGGCATGAAACTGGGCTGCAACCAGCCCATCGGCCCGCTGGCGCTGGCGGACATGATCGGCCTGGATGTGTGCCTGGCCGTGATGGACGTGTACCTCACCGAGTTCGGCGACAGCAAGTACCGCCCCTGCCCGCTGCTCAAGGAAATGGTGGCGGCGGGCCGCCTGGGCCGCAAGACAGGCCAGGGCGTGTATAGCTATTGACCCCCTGAGGCGCTTCGCGCCTTCCCCCCGAGGGGGACGCCCCCAGCGCGACGGGGCGGCTCTTGCGCGGGGGCACTGGCAGGGCGCTGCGCCGGTGGTTGAGGCCGCCGACGCATGGAAGACCTGCACGCATGTGCTGTCCCGCTTGAGACGGCGTGCACGACTGGATACGTTTTCAATCATGGGCAAGGAGACACAACACCATGCCCACCTTCACGTCCAACACGCCCCCGCCCGAGGGCTGCATTGACACCCTCGTGCTCGGCCATGTCTTGCTGATCGGCATCAACCGCCCGGCCAAGCGCAACGGCTGGACGCCTCCCATGTTCCGCCAGCTGGCCGAGGCTTACACCCGGCTTGATGACGACCCCGACCTGCGTGTTGGTGTGCTGCACGCCATGGGCGACCATTTCACGGCAGGGCTGGACCTGCCCGCCGTGAGCGCCTACATGCAGCGCGGCGAAAAAGCCATCCCCGAAGGCCTGGTGGAGCCCCACGACTACGGCCTGCCCGGCTACCGCCGACGCACCAAGCCGATGGTGGTGGCGGTCAAGGGCATCTGCTTCACCGTGGGCATCGAGCTGATGTTGGGTGCCGACATCGTGGTGGCGGCCGATAACTGCCGCTTTTCGCAGATGGAGGTGCAGCGCGGCATCATGGCCACGGGCGGCGCCACGCTGCGCATGGCCGAGCGCGCGGGCACCGGCAATGCCCTGCTGCACCTGCTGACCGCCGATGAGTTCGGCAGCGCCGAGGCGTACCGCCTGAACTTTGTGCAAAAGGTGGTGCCTGCAGGCCAGGAACTGGACGAAGCCCTGGCCATCGCCCAGCGCATCGCCATCCAGGCGCCGCTGGCGGTAGTGGCCACGCGGCTCAATGTGCTCAAGGCGATTGAGCAGGGCCAGGCCGCTGCGGTGGCAGATTTCATCCCGGTGCAAAAGGAGCTGGCCAACAGCGAGGACGCAGCCGAGGGCGTGCGCGCGTTTGTCGAGCGGCGGCCCGCGCAGTTCAGCGGGCGCTGAGGGCCTGGTGGCTCGTCGTCGCCCGAACCACGACATGCCAAATTTCAAGCCAAATCGGCCGCTAGCGCATATGAATAATGCGCTAGCAGCTCTGCTATTGATAGCAATTTCCCGAGGGTGAAGGGGGCACAGCGCCCCCGCCTGCGCAAGCGGGACGCGCGGATAGCACCGATGGCGCGGCGCCGCTCCCCCACCCACACAATCCCATCCATTAACAAAGTTTTTCACAATTCAATTGCGCACAATTTAATTTACCACCACAATTCACTCCATGCCCAGCCACAGCACACCCCACACCCCCAGCCCCGCCATCCTGCGGCTGGACAACCAGGTCTGCTTTGCGCTGTATTCCGCCTCGCTGGCGATGACGAAGCTCTACAAGCCCCTGCTCGACCAGATCGGCCTGACCTACCCCCAGTACCTCGTGATGCTGGTGCTGTGGGAACAGGATGGCGTGACCGTCTCCGAGCTGGGCGAGCGCCTGTTCCTCGACTCCGGCACGCTCACGCCGTTGCTCAAGCGCCTGGAGGCGCAGGGCCACATTGCCCGGTTGCGCGATGTGCAGGACGAGCGCCGCGTGCGCATCACCCTCACGTCACAAGGCCGCGCGCTGCGCAACCAGGCCGAAGCCATTCCACCGTGCGTGCTGCAAAGCAGCCAGTGCTCGATTGCCGAGCTGACCACCTTGACCACCGAACTCAAGCAGCTGCGAGACCGGCTCAGCGAGCAACGCTGACGGCCTGCAGACAACGCAAACACCGATTCCCTCCACCGCCCGCCAGTGGGCAACAACCGCAAGGAAGACACCATGACCACACTCGAAAAAGTCCTGTACACCGCCAAGTCGCACGTGACCGGTGGCCGCGATGGCGCCGCCAAGACCGATGACGGCCGCCTGGACGTCAAGCTGTCCTCGCCTGGTACGTCCGGCACCGGCACCAACCCCGAGCAGCTGTTTGCCTCCGGCTACGCAGCCTGCTTCATCGGCGCGATGAAGGCGGTGGGCGGCAAGATCGGCATCCCCGTGCCCCAGGACGTGTCCATCGACGCCGAAGTGGACCTGGGCCCTATTCCGAACGCCTACGGCATCGCTGCCCGCCTGGCCATCAGCCTGCCCGGCCTGGACAAGGCCACGGCCCAGAAGCTGGTAGACGCAGCCCACCAGGTCTGCCCCTACTCCAACGCCACGCGCGGCAACATCGACGTGACCATTACGATCGTCTGAGAGCGTGTTGACGACCTCTCAGTGGCCGCGCAGCGGTCTTTGCGGGATGGGATGCAAGGCGCGGTGCGCCGTGGATAGCCCCGCTATCCACAAGCGCTGCAACGCCGCAGACCGCCCGCAAAGACCACTGCCCGGAGGGTTGGAGCGAAATCGGGCGATTGAACGCCCCGGCTGCTTGCATGGGCATGAGCCCATGCGGCGCATCCGACGCATCCACTCATCCCGATTGCACTCCAACGCGGCCGCCGCGAGGCCGCCAACACGTTCTGCACCATGAGCCGCCACTTGCTTTCCCGCATCGCGGTGGCCCTGGTGGCCATCGAGCATATGTACATCCTCGTTCTCGAAATGTTCTTCTGGAACAAGCCCCTGGGCACGAAGACCTTCAACCTGACCCAGGAGCTGGCCGACGCCACCACCACGCTGGCGGCCAACCAGGGGCTGTACAACGGGTTTCTGGCGGCGGGCCTGTTCTGGGGGCTGTTCACCGGCAACCGGGTGTTCAAGATTTTCTTCCTGGCCTGTGTGATCGTGGCCGGGGTGTTTGGCGCCGCCACCGCAGCGCCCAAGATCTTCTTCAGCCAGGCGCTGCCCGCGATCATCGCGCTGGGCCTGGTGCTGGCGCTGGACAAAAAACCCGCCGCACAGCACAGCCTCTGAGCTATCAAATTAATAGCTGCCACCGCCCTATAGACGGGCGGTAGCAGCTATTTTTTTGAACCCGGGCAAACGCTACTGACTGCAAGCTGGCATTCAGCCATGCGCGCGATGATGGGGCTGGAGACAACCCCATGAAAATCGCCCTGCTGTCCGACATCCACGCCAACCGCCAGGCCCTGGACGCCTGCCTGCAACACGCCCGCGCCCAGGGCGCCGAACAATTTGCACTGCTGGGTGATCTGGTGGGCTACGGCGGCGAGCCCGTGGCGGTGGTGGAGCAGGTGCGTGACCTGGCTCAGCAAGGCGCCCTGTGCGTGCTGGGCAACCACGACGCCATGGCTCTGGCCCCCCCCGCCAACCCACGCAACCGCAGCGAGCTGGGAGCGCAGTGGACGCACGACCAGCTCGGCAACAGCCACATCGCCTTTTTGCAGTCGCTGCCGCTCACGGCACGGCTGGGCAGCAGCGCCTTGCTAGTGCACGCCAGTGCCGACATGCCCGCGCAGTGGCGGTATGTGGAGGACTCCAACGCCGCCGAGCGCAGCATGACCGCCGCGCAAGGCATCGACCCCGCCATCCGCTACGTGTTCTGCGGCCATGTGCACGAGCAGGTGCTGTACTTCCTCACACCCACGGCCAAGCTGATGCGTTTTGCGCCCGAGCCCGGCGTGCCGGTTCCCGTGCCGACACACCGCCAGTGGCTGGGCATCGTGGGCTCGGTGGGCCAGCCGCGCGACGGCGATGCACGCGCCATGTACGCACTGTTCGACGACACCGCCAGGCAGATCACCTTCCACCGCGTGCCGTATGACCACCTGGCCGCCGCAGCCGCCATCCGCGCGGCAGGCCTGCCCGCGTTCTATGCCGACAGGCTGGAGCATGGTCAATGAAACTGCTCGAACCCGGCACCGAGATCGACGGCTTCCGCGTGATGGACTGCATCCACGCGGGCGGCATGGCCCACATCTACGCCGTGGAATACGCGCAGGCCGACCGCAGCCCCGGCTTTGCCATGGCGATGAAGATCCCGCGCATGACGGCGGGTGACGGGGCCGAGAACATCGTGAGCTTCGAAGTGGAGCTGCAGATCCTGCCCGTGCTCAGCGGCCCGCATGTGCCGCGTTTTGTGGCGGCAGGCGACCTGGTGCGGCTGCCCTATCTGGTCATGGAATACATCCCCGGCCAGACGCTGCAGCACTGGCTGGATGTGCCCGGGCGCTGCGACATCGCCACAATAGCCCGCCTGGGCGCGGCCACGGCGCACGCCGCGCACAGCCTGCACCAGCAGAACGTGTGCCACCTGGACCTCAAGCCCGCCAACGTGCTCATCAAGGCCGATGGCACGGCCGTGCTGCTGGACTTTGGCCTGTCGTGCCACGCGCACTACCCCGACCTGCTGGCCGAGGAAATGCGCCAGGCCGTGGGCTCGCCCGCCTGGATTGCGCCGGAGCAGGTGGTGGGGGTGCGCGGCGACCCACGCAGTGACATCTTCGCCATCGGCGTGATGCTGTACGAGCTGGCCACGGGCGAGCTGCCCTTTGGCGCACCCGCCACCAGCGGCGGCATGCGCCAGCGCCTGTGGATGACGCCCGCGCCGCCGCGCAAGCACCGAGCCGACATCCCGCCCTGGCTGCAGGAGGTCATCCTGCGCTGCCTAGAGCCCGAGGCCGCGAGCCGCTACCCATCGGCAGCACACCTGGCCTTCGACCTGTCCAACCCCGAACAGGTGCTGGTTACCGAACGCGGCGAACGCACGGAGCGCACACCACTGCGCACGCATGTGCGCCGCTGGCTGCGTGCTGCGGGCATGCACTACACGCCCAGCCCCCTGCCCTCGCAGCAGATCGAGGACACGCCCATCCTCATGGTGGCCGTGCCCCATGCCGACGTGACGGACGCCACGCTGTATTCGCTGCGCCAGGCGGTGGCACGCTCCCTGGGCATACGCCCCGGCGCGCGGCTTGCCTGCGTGACGGTGGTGTCGCCCGGCGCCAGCAGCACCAGCGACAGCGAGCGCAGCGAAACCACGCTGCACCGCCAGCACATGGCGCGCCTGCGCCAGTGGGCCCAGGGGCTGGACCTGACCGGACATGCCGTGAGCTACCACGTGCTCGAAGCGGGCGACGTGGCCCAGGCGCTGGTGCGCTACGCGGCCAGCAACCACGTGAGCATGATGATCCTAGGCGCCGCCACCCACGGGCTGCAAACCCAGCGCTTTTTTGCCACGGTGCCCATGCGCGTGGCGCGCGATGCGCCCTGCACCGTCATCCTGGTCAAGCAGGCGCTGCCTTTCGAGCAACTGGCCCAGCCCACGGAGGACTGAGCCCGTCAGCATTCCGGCACTCCGGCGCACCGCCACGCCCCGCACCTGTCGCCCAGGCGGCGCGCGCCGCTTGAGCGCGGACCCGCTTTGGTTTAGCGTCGCGGCATGAGCACCACCACCCTTCTCGTGCGCCAGGACCAGCTGGCCACCACCCGCCTGTTGACCACCGACGACACCCCGCTGGCCGAGGGCCAGGTCCGCGTGCGGGTCGAGTCCTTTGCCCTCACGGCCAACAACATCACCTATGCCGCGCTGGGCGACATGCTGAACTACTGGCAGTTCTTCCCCACCGGCGAGGCCGGCTGGGGCATCGTGCCCGTGTGGGGCTTCGGCACCGTGGTGCAGTCGCTGCACCCGGCCGTGGCCGTGGGCGAGCGGCTGTATGGCTACTGGCCCATGGCCAGTCAGGCCGTGCTGTCGCCCCAGCGGGTCAACCCCACGGGCTTCAGCGACGGCGCCCCGCACCGCGCGGGCCTGCATGCGGTCTACAACCACTACCTGCGCACCAGCACCGATGGGCTGTACCGCGCTGACAACGAAGACGTGCAGGCCCTGCTGCGGCCGCTGTTCATCACCTCGTGGCTCATCGACGACTTTCTGGCCGACCAGCAGTTCTTTGGCGCCCGGCGCATGCTGCTGTCCAGCGCGTCGAGCAAAACGGCCTACGGCACCGCCTTCCAGCTTGCACAGCGGGAGGGCATCGAGGTCATTGGCCTCACCTCGCCCGGCAATGTGGCGTTTTGCGAAAGCCTGGGCTGCTACAGCCGCGTGGTCACCTACGACACACTGGACCAGATCGATGGCGCCACACCCAGCGTCTACATCGACTTTGCGGGCAGCGTGGGCCTGCGCCAGCGCATCCATGCCCACTTCACGGGCCTGGCCTACAGCTGCTCGGTGGGCGCCAGCCATGTGCAGGACCTGGGCGGCGCAGGCCAGTTGCCCGGCCCGCGCCCGGTGATGTTCTTCGCCCCCGCCCAGGTCAAGAAGCGCCACGCCGACTGGGGTGCGCAGGGCCTGAACGACCGCCTGGTGACGGCCTGGGACCAGTTCAGCGCCGCCGTCTCGTCGGGGCCGCAGCCCTGGCTGGTGGTGCAGCACCACACGGGCCCCGAGGCCACGCAGACGCTCTTCGTCAGCGTGCTGGCGGGCAGCGGTGACCCACGCGCGGGGCATATCGCGACGATGTTGCCGCGCTGACGGCCCCCCGCGCAAGCGACGGTAGGGCAGGCGGCGACAATGGGGCATGACCCCATTGCTCCCCGATACCGCCGCCAACGCTCCCAACGACCAGCACCCCTACGCCCGCCTCACCCCCGACCATGTGCTGGACGCGCTGGCCGGCGTGGGCCTGTATGGCGATGGCCGCCTCATGGCCCTGTCGTCGTACGAAAACCGGGTGTACCAGGTCACGCTGGAAGACGGTGAGCGCGTGGTGGCCAAGTTCTACCGCCCGGGCCGCTGGAGCGAGACGCAGATCCTTGAAGAACACGCCTTTGCCGCGGAGCTGATGGCCGCCGAAGTGCCCGCCGTGGGCCCGATGGTGCTGAACGGCGCCACCCTGCACCAGCACGACGGTTTTGCGTTTTCCGTCAGCCCCTGGCGCGGCGGACGCCAGCCCGAGCTGGACGACTTTGAGGTGCTCGAATGGATAGGCCGCTTTCTGGCACGGATTCATACCGTGGGCGCGGCCCAGCCCTTTGTGCACCGGCCACTGCTGGACCTGGAGACCTTTGGCACCGCATCGCGCGACTGGCTGCTCTCGAACGAAATCATTCCGCTCGACATGCAGGCCACCTGGAAGGCCCAGTGCGACAAAGCTCTCGATTTGATAGCTGCTCACGCAGATAGTAGTAGCGCCACAGGTCGATTTGGCTTGAAAGACGCCACCCCCATCCGTCTGCATGGAGACTGCCACCCCGGCAACATCCTGTGGACGCCGCTCGACGAATGGGGCCGCGGCGGCCCGCACTTTGTGGACCTGGACGACGCGCGCATGGGCCCGGCCGTGCAGGACCTGTGGATGCTGCTGTCGGGCGACCGGCGCCAGCGCACCCACCAGCTCGGCGCGCTGATTGACGGCTACGAGCAGTTCCGCAGTTTTGACCGCCGCGAGCTGGCGCTCATCGAGCCGCTGCGCACGCTGCGCCTCATCCACTACAGCGCCTGGCTCGCGCGCCGCTGGCAGGACCCGATCTTTCCGGTGAACTTTCCGTGGTTTGGCACCAGCGACTACTGGCGCGGGCAGGTGGACATGCTGATCGAGCAGATCGAGGCGATGGAGGAAGAACCGCTGGTGGCCTGAAAAGGCGCGACCGGGCGGGGCCCGGCCATTGCAAACGATTGTCAACCTGCGCGCACAGCAGGCAGATGTGGGGCAACATCAAAGCGCTCCCCATCGGGGGGTGTTTTGTTGATTCCAACGGGGTGCCAACCCCCAGAGCCCACCATCATGCGCATCGCAGTCCTTGACGACGACCTTCTCCTGCTGGAGCAGATCAAGGGCACCCTGGAATGCCACCAGCATGTGTGCCACACCTTTGCCGACGGCACCAGCCTGCTGGAGGCGCTGCGCAACGACACCTTCGACCTGCTGATCGTGGACTGGCACCTGCCCGACATGGAGGGCACCGACGTGGTACAGACCGTGCGCAGCACCCACAGCATGCAACCGCCCATCCTGTTCATCACCCGCTGCAGCGATGAACGGGATGTGGTCGAGGCCCTGTCTCGCGGTGCGGACGACGTCATGAGCAAACCCCTGCGCATGGGCGAACTGGTGGCCCGCGCCACCGCCCTGCTGCGCCGCGCCTTTCCCCAGTCCATGGGTGCCCGGCTGGAATTTGGCGCATACCGCTTTGACGCGGAACAACGCACCCTGCGCATCCACGACCAAGCCATCGGGCTCAAGCACCGTGAATACGAACTCGCGCTGTTCCTGTTCCGCAACGCGGGCCGCCTGCTTTCCCGCTCACACCTGCGCGAAGCGGTATGGGGCGACGCCACCGACACCCCCTCGCGCTCCCTGGACACCCACATGTCGCGGCTGCGCAGCAAGCTGGAGTTGACGGAGGCCAACGGCTACACGATCACTGCGGTGTATGGGGTGGGGTACCGGCTGGATGCGGTGTCGCTACCGCAGAAGAATGGAAGCGCAGCACCCGCTACCGAACCACTACCTGAGCGCAGCGATCTCCAGCCGCAACTGGCAACAAGCTGATGGCATTGCGGGCGACGCTGGGCTATGCTGCAAGGCATCCCACCGTATGCAGCGCACCCCATGAGAGACTGGATCCGCAACGCCCTATCAATCCGCCAACCGCGTCGGCCAGCGCCTGTAGGAGCGCGGCCTGCAGTGGGAGTGTTCATCGTGCGGGGGCCGGTGAAGATGCTGGTCACGCACCCTGTGCCCGCTGAATTGTGGGACTGGCTGGTGCTGTCGGGCTGGCGCAACATGCCGGTCAAGGCCGATCGGCGCAAAGGCATGCTGTTGCCCGACGGCGCGCTCAAGGGGCTGATCGATGCAGACCCGGCGGAGCGCAACCAGACGCATGCACGCATCCTGGAGCTGGCAGAGCCCCAGGATTGACGGGCCACGGGGTGCCCGGCCTCCCATCACCCTCGCCACCAGGGCCTGAAAGCCCAGCCGCAGCACACGCCACACTCCGTTCGTAACAAAAAACCCCGGTAGTGCCTGGCACCACCGGGGTTTAAATTTGGTAGCAGCCAGCGCTTATGACACTAGCGCCTGCTGCCGTTTTACCTGCAAAACATCCAGGGTCAAACAAGCAAGGCGTTCACGCGCTTCACATAAGCTGCGGGGTCTTCGGGCAAGCCGCCTTCGGCCAGCAAGGCTTGATCGAACAGGATGTGCGCCAGGTCGTGGAAGTGCACGCTGCCGTCCAGCTTCTTGACCAGCGCGTGGTCGGCATTCACTTCCAGCACGGGCTTGGTCGCGGGCGCCTGCTGTCCGGCCTGCTTGAGCATGCGGGCCAGCTGCGTGCTCATGCCGTCGTCCTGCACCACCAGGCAAGCGGGGGAATCGACGAGGCGCGTGGTCACGCGCACATCTTCGGCCTTGTCCTTGAGCGCTTCCTTGAGCTTCGCCAGCACGGGCTTGAAGGCTTCGGCGGCCTCTTCGGCGGCCTTCTTCTCCGCCTCGTCCTGCAGCATGCCCAGGTCCACAGCGCCCTTGGCCACGCTTTGCAGTGGGGTGCCGTCAAACTCGTGCAGGTAGTTCAGTGCCCACTCGTCCACGCGGTCGGTCATCAAGAGCACTTCGATACCCTTCTTCTTGAAGACTTCGAGCTGCGGGCTGTTCTTGGCGGCGGCCAGGGTGTCGGCGGTGATGTAGTAAATCGCCTCCTGGCCGTCCTTCATGCGGGCCTTGTAGTCGGCAAAACCGACCGTCACGGCGTCGCTGGTGGTGGATGCAAAACGCAGTAGCTTGGCCAGGCGTTCGCGATTACCGAAGTCTTCGCCCAGGCCTTCTTTCAGTACGGCGCCAAACTCGCTGTAGAAGGCGGTGTACTTGCCTTCCTTGGCCTTGTCGTCGGCATCCACCACATCGGTCACGCCGTCGGCATTGGCGCTGGTGTCATGCTTGTCGTGTTTGGCCAGGTCCTCCAGCATGGAGAGCACGCGCTTGGTAGAGCCCTCGCGGATGGCGCGCACGTCGCGGCTTTCTTGCAGCAGCTCGCGGCTCACGTTCAGCGGCAAGTCGGCCGAGTCGATCACCCCCTTCACAAACCGCAGGTAGGTGGGCATCAGCGCCTCGGCGTCGTCCATGATGAACACGCGCTTCACGTACAGCTTCACGCCGGCCTTCTTGTCGCGGTTCCACAGGTCAAACGGCGCCTTGGCGGGGATGTACAGCAGCTGCGTGTACTCGGTGTTGCCTTCCACGCGGTTGTGCGCCCAGGTCAGCGGGGCTTCATGGTCGTGGCTGATGGTCTTGTAGAACTCGGCGTACTGCTCTTCGGTGATGTCCTTCTTGGGGCGCGTCCAGAGGGCGCTGGCCTTGTTGATGGTTTCCCACTCGCCGGTCTTGACCATGCCGCCGGGCTGGCGACCGCCGTTTTCGTCCGATGGATTGATCAGCTCGCCGTCTTTCCACTCTTCCTTTTCCATCAGGATGGGCAGGCTGATGTGGTCAGAGTACTTGGCGATGACCTGCTTGAGCTTCCAGGCGTTGAGGTATTCCTCGGCGTCGTCACGCAGGTGCAGGATGATGCTGGTGCCGCGCTGGGCGCGGGTGATGGCTTCCACCTCGAAGTCGCCCGTGCCGCCGCTGATCCAGCGCACGCCTTCGTCGGCCTGCAGGCCCGCACGGCGGGATTCCACCGTGATCTTGTCGGCCACGATGAAGCCGGAGTAGAAGCCCACGCCGAACTGGCCGATGAGCTGGGCATCCTGCTTCTGGTCGCCCGAGAGCTTGCCCATGAAGTCCTTGGTGCCGCTCTTGGCGATGGTGCCCAGGTGGTCGATGGCCTCCTGCTGGCTCATGCCGATGCCGTTGTCGGTGATGGTCAGCGTCTTGGCATCTTTGTCGAAGGTCACGCGCACTTCAAGGTTGGGCGCGTCCTCGTAGAGGGCGGGCTTGTCCAGCGCCTCAAAGCGCAGCTTGTCACAGGCGTCCGACGCGTTGGAGATCAGCTCGCGCAGGAAGATTTCCTGGTTGGAATACAGCGAATGGGTGACCAGGTGCAGCAGTTGCGCTACTTCGGCCTGGAAAGACAGGGTTTGTTTTGTACTCATGGTGTCTTGAAGGTTGCTGTGTAAGGTGCAGAGAGAACGCGTTTCACGCCCAGGAGGCCAGGAAATGCATTCGCGCGAGTTCACCTCGGGGCGGACTCGGTGATTTCAAGGGTTGCACTGTGCGGCGCACGCCTCTCACCACTCGCGGCCCGCACCAAAGCCATCCCCATAGCCATTTCGGCGCTGAAGTTTGTTGACAATTTGCAGGCATTTGACAGCAATTTCTGCCCTTTAGGCCCCATAAGATGCACACCACCAAAGGCGCTCGGTGCGAGGCCGCCTTCCCATCTTCTGCCCCCTTTTCCTCCGGAGCCCTCTCGCCATGCCCACATCCCTGAAAAAATGGTCCGCCGAGTTCCTCGGCACGTTCTGGCTGACATTTGGTGGTTGCGGCAGTGCCGTGCTGGCCGCCGCTTTCCCGCAGCTGGGTATCGGTTTTGTTGGCGTGTCCCTGGCCTTTGGCCTCACGGTGCTGACCGGGGCCTATGCGCTGGGGCCGATCTCGGGCGGGCATTTCAACCCTGCCGTGTCGATAGGGCTGGCGCTGGGGGGCCGGTTCAAGGCGTCGGAGCTGCCCGGCTACGTATTGGCCCAGCTGCTGGGCGCCATTGCTGCAGCGGCCTTGCTGTACCTCATTGCCACAGGCAGGCCGGGCGCAGACATCGGGGGCTTTGCCACCAACGGCTATGGCGAACACTCCCCCGGCGGCTATGGGCTGATGGCCGCCGTGGTGACGGAGGTCGTGCTGACAGCCATCTTCCTCATCGTGATCCTGGGCGCCACGGCCAAACGCGCGGCCAGCGGCTTTGGCGGGCTGGCCATCGGCATGTGCCTCACGCTCATCCATCTGATCTCCATCCCGGTGACCAACACCTCGGTCAACCCGGCCCGCAGCACAGGTCCGGCGCTATTTGGCCCAGCCTATGCGCTGTCGGAATTGTGGGTCTTCTGGGCCGCGCCCATTGCAGGCGCACTGCTGGGTGCCGCCATCTACCGCGCGCTGCTGAGCGACGACTGACTGCGAAGGGGCGGCATGCACGGCCTTGCCGCCCGCCCCCTGTCGCTTTGCGTTCAACCTTCGATCGTGATGCGCTGCACCAGCGTCTGCAGGATCTGGTCGGCCTTGTCGTTGGCCACCTGGCAGGTGCCCGCTGCCGCATGCCCACCGCCCCCAAACTCCAGCATGAGGTTGCCGATGTGCACCTGGCTGCTGCGGTCCAGGATGGACTTGCCGGTGGCCAGCACCGTGTTCTGTTTTTGCAACCCCCACATCACGTGGATGGAGATGTTGCAGTCAGGGAACAACGCGTAGATCATGAAACGGTTGGTGGCCCAGATGGTGTCCTCCTCGCGCAGATCGAGCACGACCAGCTTGCCGATGCGGATGGCGCAGCGCTGCAGTTGTTCCTGGGCCTTGGGGGCGTGTTCGCGGTAAAGCTGCACGCGCTCCTGCACATCGGGCAGCGCCAGGATCTCATCGATGGTGTGGTCGCGACAGTACTGGATCAGGTCCATCATCAGCGCGTAGTTACTGATGCGGAACTCCCGAAAGCGCCCCAGGCCCGTGCGCGAGTCCATGAGGTAGTTCAGCAGCACCCAGCCCTGGGGGTTGAGGATGTCGTCGCGCGAATACTGCGCCGAGTCGGCCTGGTCCACGGCAGCCATCATCTCATCGGTGATGCGTGGAAACGCGGCCTTGCCGCCGTAGTAGTTGTACACCACGCGCGCGGCCGACGGGGCATGGGCTTCGATGATGTGGTTCTCGTCGCGGCGGCCCGAATTGCGGATGGTTTCAGACTCGTGGTGGTCAAACACCAGATGGGCTCCCGGCACATAGGGCAGGTTGGTGGTGATGTCCCGGTCCGTGATCGGCACCTTGCCGTCCTGCATGTCCTTGGGGTGGACGAAGGTGATCTCGTCAATCAGGTTCAGCTCATTGAGCAGCACCGCGCAGACCAGGCCGTCAAAGTCACTGCGGGTCACCAGGCGGTATTTCGCATCACTCACTAAATTCTCCTTGTTACGTAGCGCACCGCGACATGGTAGCCGCGCCCCAGCACCTGACAAGCACCGCCTGCGTCAAAAAGCAGGCCGCTCGGGTACTCTTAGAGCCTGTTCAAAGTCTTTTTGAGGTCGCACAAGTACCTTGCCCGAAGGGTTGGGGTGAAATCGGCGATTGGAAGTCTCGGCTGCTTGCATGGGCTTGAGCCCATGCGGCGCATTCGAAGCATCCACCCCTCCCGATTGCACTCCAATGCAATCTCCAAAAAGACTTTGAACAGGCTCTAGATCAACGGCCCTGCATCCAGCCCTGCAGCTGCCGGGCCACGCCTGCATCCGCCAGCAGGTCCAGGTGCCCCAGGCGATAGAACACTGCCTGCTGGGCCTTGGCAAAGCCCAGCATCCGTTCAGCATCATCATGCATGCCCAGCGCACTGTGCAAGGGCACCAACCCGTCCCCCACCAGCCGTTCGCCCACCGGGCTGCGCCGCGCCGCCAGCGTCGCCGCCACCGCGTGGCAAGCCACTCCGGCGGGCAACGGCACCGGGGTGCGCTGGTCGGGACTTTTGCGAAAGCGGTCGCGCCCTTGCCAATCGGTATCCAGCACATGGCCGTAGCGCAGGTCGGTGATGCCCGCGCTGCGCAGCTGGGCCAGGCGTGCAAAGGGGCGCGAGTAAGCGGTGCTGCCCAGAAGCACATCCACCCAATGCCCCGCGCGCTCCAGCGGTGCGCCGTGGTGCGGGGTACCCAGAAAGACCAGGTGGCGCAGCCGGGGCAGCCAGCCGCTGGCGCCTGCCGGCGCTTGGGCAGCATGGTGGCAGGCGCTGCGCGCCACCAGCCCGCCCATGCTGTGGGCCAGGATGGACAGCTCCGTCACCGGTACGGGCCAGGAGGCCACCAGGGCTTCGAGCAGGGCCGAAAGCTCTGCCCCATTGGTGGAGGTATGCAGGCCCGTGTTGTAGCGCAGGTACACAGGGGTATAGCCCAGGGCCTGGGCCAGATGGGCACCATGGCCATGGCCGTGGCGGAGCCACTGCAGGTCGTTCATGCACAGGCCATGCACCAGCACCAAGAGTTTGCCCGTGGCGGCGCCCGGTGCGGCCAGCGCGCTCAGGTCCAGTGGCAGTCCCTGCTGGTACCAGCCCATCTGCGTGCACAGCGGGTTGTCGTCGCGCTGCAGGCGGTCGCCCATCACACCGTTGAGTGCGGCAACGACCGCCTCGCGCTCCCAATGCACCTCGCCGGCCGGCGTGGACGGAGCAAAAAACGGCTCCAGCCGCGCCAGCCCGGCCTGCAGGCCCGCATCCACCAGCTGCGTTACCCCTCGGATGCTTTGGTACACCAGCCCGGTCAGCCCCCGCGTGCGGCCCGGCTGTGCGCCGCCCGGCAGCCCCAGCGTGCCCAGCACTGACTGGTGTACCCCCTCAGCCACCCGGCTGATGCCAGTGGTGGCCTGCGTGGCCAGGCGGGCCACACCACGCAGGTCTGACGCACGCAACTGGCGCAGCGGGCTGGCCGGAGCAGGCGCTGCGCCAACGCGGCGCTGTCCACCAGGAGCAGGAGGCCCAGAGGGCGGTGTCGAATGGGACATGGGAGGCTCCGTTCAGTCAATGCGATGAATGCGCCGCGTGCGTTGCGCCGGGAGCCCGCGGGCTCAGAACCGCTCGTGGGGCGACAGGTAGCGCCACTGGCCCACCGGCAGGTTGCCCAGGGTCACGCGGCCGATGCGGATGCGCTTGAGGCCTACCACCTTGAGCCCCACCAGCTCGCACATGCGGCGGATCTGGCGCTTTTTGCCCTCGGTGAGCACAAAACGCAGCTGCTCGGGGTTTTGCCAATCGACCTTGGCGGGCTTGAGCGGCTCGCCGTCCAGGCTCAGGCCATGGCGCAGCCGTTCCAGCAACTCTTTGGGAAACACCGCCTGCACATTGGTGCTGACAGGATCACGCTCATCAATTTCCTGCAGCGGCGCTGAGCGCTCGCTGGGGTGGCGGGGCACAGCCTGGCCCGGCGCCTGATAAACCACGCGCACCAGGTACTCCTTTTCCATCTCGGAGTCCTCGCCAATGATCTGCCGGGCCACGCGGCCGTCCTGGGTCATCACCAGCAGGCCCACCGAGTCGATATCCAGCCGTCCGCAAGGCGCCAGGCCGCGCAGTTGCGGCGGCGAGAACCGGTTGCGGCTGGGGTCGTCGCGCCAGTGGGTGCGGGGGTTGATGAGCGCCACGGCGGGCGTGTGACCATCCTCGGCCTGGCCGCTCACATAGCCTATGGGCTTGTTCAGCAGGATGGTGACGCGCTGCTCCTGAAAGCCCTGCGCCACCTTGTCCACCTCAATGCGATCCAGAGGCGTGACTTGCAGTCCCATGGGCGCCACTTCGCCATTGACCTTGACCCAGCCCTGGGCGATCCAGTCGTCGGCCTCGCGCCGCGAGCACATTCCTAGCTCGGCCATCCGTTTGTTCAGGCGGGAAGTGCCGGAGATACCCGCTGTCCCCGCCGCTTTGGTGGCAGGCACTGGCTTGGGCGGCGCCTGGCGCACCGGGGCGACATAGGGCGCGCCTGACGATGTGCGGTAGCCCGTGGGCGGCGGGGTTCGAGAAGGCCGCTCGGACGGCGGACCACGCCGGGCAGCGGACGGTGCCGGCGGCGCCGGCTTGGCCGCAACGGCGGGGCGACGCAGCACCGGACGGGGTGCGGGGGCTGGAGACGCAGCACCACCAGGCGCAGGAGTGGGGGCTGCGGCGGGGCCGGCAGGCGGGCGGGAACTGGAAGAAGACATTGCGGGTATTTTCGCCTGCGGGGCGACAAACCCCTGCATCAGGAGGCGTGAGGGCCAGAAAAGAATAGAAAAAAAGCCCAAGGCAACGCGGAACAAGCCCCTTGCGCACGGCGCGTCGCGGAGACTGGTTCAGGGTCGCCTTAACCCTGGCGCGCCTGCCAGGCCAGAAAGTCGTCCACCGGCAGGGGACGCGCAATGTGATAACCCTGCGCCTCATCGCAGGCCAGGATGCGCAGGCGCTCCAGGATGGCGGCGGTCTCCACGCCTTCCGCCACCACCGTGAGCCCGAGGTTATGCGCCAGGTCGATGGTCGAGCGCACGATCATCGCGTCGTCCTCGCCCGTCTCCATGCCCATCACAAACGACTTGTCGATCTTGAGCTCATCGACCGGCAGGCGCTTGAGGTAGGCCAGCGACGAATAGCCGGTGCCGAAATCGTCGATGGACAGCTTGAAGCCCTGCTCGGACAGGCGGTTGAGCATGGCCTCGGCACGCTGGGGGTCGTCCATGATGGCGCTTTCGGTGATCTCCAGGCAAAAGGCACTGGCCTCGACCCCGTGGCGCGCCAGGATGTCGGCCAGCCGGTTGCTCAGCTCGGGGTCGAGCAGGTCGCGGGTGGAGAGGTTGACCGATACCCTGAGTGGCAGGCCCTGCGTGCGCGGGTCCGCCAGGAGGCGCGCCACTTCTTCAAAAATCCACAGCGTGAGGTGGCGCACAAAGCCGGTCTGTTCGGCAAACGGGATGAACTGCATGGGCGGCACCAGTCCGCGCTGCGGGTGCTGCCATCGCACCAGTGCCTCGGCCGCCAGGCCCGACTGCCCATGCAAGGGCACCTTGGGTTGCAGGTACAGGCGCAGCTCGTGGTGCTCCACGGCGTGGCGCAGTTCGGTGAGCAGCGACAGGGTCTGCGCACTGGACGAATCAAACGCCGCGTCGTACTGCAACGCCCCGCTGAGCTTGCGCTTGGCGGCATACATGGCGATTTCAGAGCGGCTGAGCAGCGTGTCGGCGTCACCTGCATCGCCCGGCCAGCAGGCAAAACCAATGCCCGCGCTCAGGTCCACCGTCTGGTCCTCAAAAGCCAGCGGCTCCACAAACGACTGGTTGATGCGCTGGGCAATCTCGTGCGCGGCTGCGGCGTCGGCGCGCTGCAGCAGGATGGCGAATTCGTTACCCCCGAGACGCGCCACCATGTCGTCGGGCGAACGCACCTGCAGACGCAGGCGCTCGGCCACAGCCTGCAGCAGGCGGTCGCCAAATGCGTAGCCCAGCACATCATTGACATGCTTGAATCGGTCCAGGTCCAGCGTAAGAACTGCGAGCGGCTGCGCGGGGACGGCACTGCCGGCAATGGCCTGCACCACGGCGTCACGAAACCGCTCCCGGTTGGGCAGGCCTGTCAGGCGGTCCCAGTAGGCCAAGCGGCGGATCTCGGTTTGCTGCGCGCCAATGTCCACGCGCATGTGGTCGAAAGAGCGGGCCAGGTTGCCGATCTCGTCGGTGCGGTCAGTGTGTTCCAGCGGTACATCGTATTCACCGCGCGACAGCCGCTGAGTGGCCGCCAGCAGCGAGCGCAGGGGCGTGGTGAGCCGTTGCGCCACCAGGCCTGCGCCCACCGCAAACAGCAGCACACCCGCCACGGTGATGATGGCCAGCAGCACCTCCAGCTGCCGGTAAGGTGCCACCACTTCATCCACCGACCGCAGCAACAGCGAATACACCTCGCCACCCACGCTGTCGAGCGGGCTGGAGCGCGCAAGCAAGGTACCCTCGGCCGTCTGCAGCTCGCCCGCCGCGCCGCCGCTGCCCAGCAGCAAGGCCTGCGCATCCGCGGGCAAGGTACTGACCGGCAGGGTCATCGCCCCTCCCGGGGCCTTGACCATCAGGGCCACATGCACCGACAAGAGCTGCCGCATTTCGTCGGCACGCGACTGGTCGATGCGAAAACCCATCAGCACCCAGCCAATGACCACCGGCGCCCGCATAGGCACCATCACAAACTGGTAGGGCACACCGTCCATCACGACGATCTGGCTACCCTGGGGCTGCTGTGCCAGGCGCGGCACCACCTGCCGGAGCGTGTCTGGGAACTGCTCCATGCTGTCGGACAGGCTGAACGCACGCAGCTCCAGGTCGGTACCCAACAGCGCCGTCACGGCCGCGCCGATGCGGCTGCCATGGTTCTCCAACACAGACTGGATGGTTTCCTCATCCCCAGAGTTGACCGCCGAGCGAAACCCGTAGTCAGCCGCCAGGAGGGCCGATCCCTGGCGCAGCTGTTCGGCGTTTTGGTCCAGCAGGCGGCGCCAGATGTTTTCGTCCAGGTCCAGGGCCCGCGCGATCTGGGCGCGCGCATTGCGGTCGATGCTGGCGCGCACCACGGCAAACCCTGCCGCCTGCACGATGAGCAATAGCAGCAACGACAACCCCACCAACCGCAGGATCAGGCTGCGCCGGGCCAGGCGCAGCCGCATCAAGGCTGCAACCCCGTCATGCGCACCGAAGCCGTAGCTGAGCCCGTGTTGGGCACGGACAGCGCCTGCTCCAGGGCCGGGGCGCCCACCGGCAGACGGGTGTGCCAGGTGCGCAGCGTGTAGGTGCCGGGCGGCACGTTGTCGAGCTGCGCCTTTCCCGTGGCGGCGGGAGTACGGGCGTAGTACGGCGTGTCCACCACCAGCACCCAACCCACCATCTGGTCGTGGATGTTGCAACCCAGAGCTACCACGCCAGATTTATCAAACAAAACCGGGTTGGACGGCGTGCCGCTATAGAGCTTGAGCTCGAACTTCTTGGCGGGCGAGAAGGAATACACATGGTGCCGCACCGAGTCGCGGTTGGGGAACAGCACCTCGGTGCCCACCGGCACCACCAGCAAGCCGGGCACAAACTGCCGCTTCTCCTGCGCCATCTCCACACCAGTCAGCGGTTTGACCTGCTTGCGCGCTTCGGCGGAGTCCAGAAACACCACCGCATCGGCCAGCGGCTTGCCAGCAGCGTCTGTCACATCAACCTGCACCGTGCCAGCTTGGGCGGCGGGGGTCAGCCATGCCAGTGAGGCCACCGTCGCCGCTATGCCCAGCAAGCTGGCGCCCAAGGCACCGCGCCCCGCGCGTGCCCGCAGCCTCGGCGCGCCGCCCAGCCTCATGGTTCGATCGCCAGGCCCACCAGCGGCGCGCCGTCGCCCACCACGCCCAGGGGGCGGGTGGCACCCGTTGCCAGGTCCACCTTGTGCAGCCGGGTCTGGGTATCGGCGCCGGTGCGCACCGCGATGAGTGCGGTGTTGCCCACATCGGCAATGTCAAAACTCACATCCGTGAGCGGCCCCAGCCCCAGCGGGCCCACGGTGCGCAGCTGCCCGGCATTGGGCGACACCACGGGCAGAGTGCCCTCGCGAGAGCCCTGCATCACCAGCACGCCCAGAGCACGGTCGATGGCGTAGTTGGTGGTGATCTTGCTGTCGTTGGGGTTGTAGGTGTAGGCCGCACCGGCAATGTCAGGCTTGCGGCGGGCGTTCACGTCGCCCCAGGCGTAGCGCAGGCTCGGGTCCGGCTGCACCCCCTCCACGGCAGCGTCGCCATCAACCGCAGCCCCGGTGTCGGGGTGCAGGCGCAGGTTCTGGCCGGTGTTGGACACCACCCGGATACGGTCAGCCGCCGGGTTGAAGTCAAAGCCAAACACCGCGCCCTGCAGCGCCAGCGCGGCGGGCGCGGGCCCCACCGGGCGCAGCGCGCCCGTAGGGATGTCCAGCGTGTACAGGCGCCCCGCCTGGGACAGCGCATACAGCACGCCCTTGGCCACGCGAAAGTCAATACCCACCAGCCGCTCGCCGGGCGCCAGGCCGGTTACCGGGCGCCTCTCCAAGATGCGATCGGGCTGCGCGGCATGGAAGGTGATGAGTTCATGCGAGGCCGTGACGGCCACCAGGGTTTCGCGCAAACCAGTGTCGGGCCGGGGGGCAGCACAGCCGGCCAGCACGGCCAGGGCCGCAGCAGCGACGGCAGCGCGCAGCGTGGAGGAGGGAAAAAACGGATACATGAAGGGCCTCGCAGGTGTTACAGGTTTATACCTGATCGGTTGCTCCCGTGGCAGATGCAAGGGCAAACCCCAAGCCCTGTATTCACTTTGTTTTTGATAGCAACGTGAGCACGCATTACCTGCATCAATAGCGTTTTTATCGATAGTTTGCGAACCACCTTCTGTTGCACTTTGGCGCCAGCGCACCAGGGTTGTGCATGGCTGCATTTGTAACAAATACAGCTATGCAGATCGGGCATGGGACCATCCTCAACGCTCATGACACATTTTGTTGTTATTGCCTACACTGCACCGACCCCAGCGCCTGCTCAGCGGGCGCGATGAGGCCGGTGGGCACCGTTATTGCTTTGCGCAGAGGCCCCCGTTTGATCACGCTTTGATCCTTTTCGATACCCAAGGACCCCCATGTCGGCTGCTTCCACCCTCAAATCCCTGTCGATCTCCAGCCGGCTCAGCCTGGGGTTTGGCTGCATGCTGGTGCTCCTGGTCGCGGTGGCGGCAGTGGGCCAGCTGTCCGTGGGCAAAGTGCACGATCAGATGATTCAGATCACCGGCGTGGGCGCGAACAAAGCCAAGCTGGTCAACGGCATGCTGGAGAGCGTGAGCGCCATCGGCATCCAGAGCCGCTCGGCCGCCATGCTCAACGACATCGACCCCAAGCAGGCGCGCGAGCAGATCGTGGCCGTGGGCAAGACGCTCAAGGAATACGCCACGCAAGAAGCCGCTTTGACCCAGCTGCTCACCCCCGCCACCGCCACCGCCGCAGAACTCAAGCTGCTGGGCGAGGTGCAGGCCCTGGGCGGCAAGACCCGCCCCGAGCTCGACAGTGCCATCAAGGCCGCTGACGACGGCGACACCGTGAGCGCCACCCTGGCACTGATGACGCGCGTGGCCCCCGCAGAAACCGCCTGGCGCGCCAAGCTGCGCGAGCTGATCGAGCTGCAGAACACCCTGAACGCCGAAGCCACGGCCTCTGCAGAGCAAACCCAGAGCAGCGCCCGGATGGTGGGCGGGCTGCTGGTACTGCTGGCGATTGGCCTGGGCGCGCTGATTGCCTGGCGCATCACGGCCAGCATCACCGCACCCATTGGCCGCGCGGTGGTGGTGGCCGAGCGCATTGCGCGCGGCGACCTCACCTCGCAAGTCGAAGTGCGCATCCACGACGAGACGGGTCGTCTGCTCGAAGCCATCGCCGCCATGCAAGAGCGCCTGCGCACCCTGGTGGGCGAGATCGGCCAGACTGCCGACTCCATCCTGGTGGCCAGCTCCGAGGTGGCCTCTGGCAACCTGGACCTGAGCCAGCGCACCGAACAGACCTCGCACAACCTGCAGGGCGCCGCGTCGGCGCTGGTGGACCTGACCGGCACGGTGTCGCAAAGCGCGGACTCGGCCCGCCAGGCCAACCAGCTCGCGTCCACCGCGTCCGATGCCGCAACACGTGGCGGCGAGGTGGTGTCGCAGGTGGTCCGCACCATGGACACCATCAGCGCCAGCTCGCGCAAGATCGCCGACATCATCAGTGTGATCGACGGCATCGCCTTCCAGACCAACATCCTGGCGCTGAATGCGGCTGTGGAGGCCGCCCGCGCGGGCGAGCAGGGCCGGGGCTTTGCCGTGGTGGCGGGCGAGGTGCGCAATCTGGCGGGCCGCTCGGCCAATGCAGCGCGCGAGATCAAGGCACTGATCGGTACCAGCGTGGACCAGGTGCAAGAGGGCAGCACGCTCGTCAACCACGCCGGCAAGACCATTGAAGAACTGGTGCAGTCGGTGCGCCGCGTGTCCGACATCATGGGCGAGATCACGGCGGCCACGCAGGAGCAAAGCCAGCGCATCGGGCATGTGAGCCAGTCGGTGGGTGCGCTGGAAGAGATGACCCAGCAAAACGCCGCATTGGTGGAAGAAGGCGCAGCCGCTGCCGACAGCCTCAAGGACCAGGCCGGGCGCCTGACGCAGATGGTGGGCACCTTCCGCCTGACGCGCGACGGGGGCGACGATAACAGCTGGGGCACGGCCTCCCCCTCTGCATCGCCCATGGCGGTGCCAGCGCCAACGCGCGCGGCGGCTCCGCGCCACCTGGCCTCAGCCACATCCCGCGCTCCCGCACTGCCACGTAGCTAACTGGACTTTCAATCGGGCGCGTTCCACGCCCGGGATGCCAAGCAACAGCCGCCCCGCTGCGAGGGCGTCGTCCCCTCAGGGCGAAGGCGCACAGCGCCTCAGGGGGCAGTCACACTGGACCGCAGCGCCGCCAGGTCCAGCACCCGCAGGCCGCCGTACTCCACCCGGATCGCCCCCTGCGCCTCCAGCGCCGCCAGCGCCTCGTTCACCCGCTGGCGCGACAGCCCCACCAGATAGGCCAGCTCCTGCTGCGTGATGCGCAGCACCTCGCCCACGCCCGGGTACAGCACGGGGTTGAACAGCGACGCCAGGCTGCGCGCCACACGCACATCGGGGTTGTTCAGGCGGTCGATCTCGCGGGCTGCAATGAACTGGCCCAGGCGCTCGTTGAGCTGGTTCATCACAAAGCGGTTGAAGCCGATGGAGTGGTCCAGCAGCCAGTGAAAGCTGTCAATCGGCAGCCCGGCCACCACGCTCTTGCGCAGGGCCTGGATGTTGTAGCGGTAGGGCTCGCGCTTGATGGTGGTGCCCTCGCCAAACCAGCCGCCGGGCGGCAGGCCCGCATAGGTCATGGTCTGGCCCTGTGCGTTGTCGGTGCTCATCTTGAGCAGGCCCTCCACTACCCCAAACCAGTAGGTCACCGGGCGCCCCACGCGGCACACATAGTCGCCCGCCTTGGCGTCCCCCACCAGCAACGAGGCCACGGCGCGCTCTCGCTCGGCGGGCAGCAGCAAGTCGAGCCACGGAATACCGTCAAGCTCCTGCGGCGTGGGCGAACGGCGCCGCTGGTGCAGCGACAGGTCCTGGTGGGTGCGTGGGTCCATGGCGCAAAGGTTCTCACGAAAAAGGGCGCCCCGCAGCCGCCTCGGCATGCGGGAATACCACGATCCCAATTGTCGCCAGACCGACAAAAAAATGCCAATCGTGACGGGATGATGTCGCCTCGCGCCCCGCCCGTACAGGGCCGGAGCCCCCGAGGAGACAAGCACCATGACCCAACACCCTTCCATCACCGCACGCACCGTCCCACCCGCGCCCACCGCGCCGCGCCCCCTGGCCCGCCGCCAGGTGCTGGCCGCCGCAGCCGCCACCGCAGCGGCCGTCGGCCTGCCCGGGCTGGGCTGGAGCGGCGCGGCCCGCGCGCAGGAGGGCGCGATCAAGATTGCGCAATCCACCGCCCTCACCGGCCCGCTGGGCGACCTGGGCTCGGCCATGCACCAGGGCGCCAAGGCCGCATTTGCGGGCATCAACGCGCGCGGCGGCGTGCATGGCAAGGCCGTCGAACTCGTCACGCAGGATGACACCTACGACGTGCCCAAGGCGCTGGCCAATGTGGAGCAGTTTCTGGCCGACCCTGGGTACTTTGCGCTGTTCAACTGCATGGGCACGCCCATGATCGACGCCATGCTGCCCAAGGTGATCGAGAGCGGCATCCCGTTTTTTGCGCCCTTCACCGGCGCGCAGCTCAGCCGCACCAAGAACGCCCGCAACGTGTTCAACATCCGCGCCAGCTATGCCGACGAGGCCGAAAAGCTGGTGCAGCACCTGTCCACCATCGGCATCCAGCGCATTGGCATCGTCTACCAGAACAACTCGTTCGGCAAAGAGGTGTTCAACGCGGCCAAGCAGTCCATGGACCGGCTGAAACTGCCCGAAGCCACCACGGTGACGGTGGAGAACAACGCCTCGGACGCGGGCAGCGCAGCGGCCAAGCTGGCTGGCGGCAACCTGGAGGCCATCGTGATTGGCCTGGCGGGCAAGCCCACGCTGGAGTTCGTGAAGGCGTTCCGCGCGCTCAAGCGGGGCGTGACGCTGTACGCGCTGTCGGTCATGGGCACCCCGGCCACCGTCAAGGCCCTGGGCGCGGACGCCACGGGCATGGCGATTTCGCAGGTGGTGCCCCTGCCCTCCAACGTGGTGATGCCCGTGGTGCGCGAGTTCCAGGCGGCCTGGAAGGCATCGGGCGCCACGGCCGAGCCCTCGCACCTGGCGCTGGAGGGCTACATCAATGCCCGGGTCTTTGCCGAGGCCCTGCAGCGTGCAGGCCGCAACCCCACGCGTGCGGCCTTCATCGACGCCACCTGGAACCTGAAAAAGTGGGATCTGGGCGGTTTCGAGATCAGCGCCAGCACGCCGGACCGCAACGCCTCGCGCTTTGTGGAGCTCACGCTGGTGGGGCGCGACGGGCGGTTCTTGCGATAGCCACGGGTCACGCCAGTTCTGCGCAGATGTGAGCGGCGCAGGTGGCTCAGCGGATGCCCGCACAATTGCTACCAATTAAATAGCTATCGACGCATATTGCACTAGCGCTACCGGCCGATTTCGCCCAAATTCTGCTATTGCGAAGCCAGCCCGTACCGGTAGCCCTTGAACGACCAGATGGTGCGGCCCGGCTCGATCTTTTCCAGCAGCAGGCCCGGCCCGGCCGGATCGCCCTCGTGCAGCACTTGCCCGTTGACGATGGCCATGCGGTACACCGGGTTGCTGGAATAGGTGACGCCAGAAATCTTGAGCGACGGCAACTGCGCCCGCACGGCCTCGGGCAGGTCGGCCTGGGCAAACACGGTGCCCGTAGCTACCGGTGCCGCTGTGGGAGCGGGACTGGCAGCAGCCATTTCGGGTACACGCGGCGCTGGGGCCGCTGGCGCGCGCTCGCGGGGGGCAGGCTCTGCAGGGCGTGACCGTTCGGGGACTGTGGCGGGGGGGCGCGGCGCCACGGAGGAACTGGGCACGGGCGCAGGCCGCTCCCGCTGCGGTGCCGCGGCGCGGGGCGCTGGCGCCGGAGGCGGCGTTACCGCCGCCACCACGGCAGGGGCCGGTTCCGGGGAGGCCACGACAGCCGCTGGCGCTGCGGGCGGCGCTATGGACGCCACCGCAGGCACGGACGGAGCTACAGCAGCGGGGGTAGCGGGCGCTGCGGCGACCACGACTGCGCCCGCAGGCACAGGCCGCTGCAAGAACCACCAGGTACCGCCGGCCGCCACTGCGGCCACAGCAACTACCGCCACAGCCAACAGCACCGGGCTGATGGCCGACCGCCCTGCCACCGGCACGGCGCCGGGCACAGGCACCGCCGGGGTATGGATGCCGGGCACGGCGCCACGGCCCCGCTCGGCTTCTGCGCGCCGCAGCGCGTCAAGGATGTAAGACACTGGGTTCAGCCTCCGGTGCGCAAGCGCGGTTCGCTCACGCCGCTGACACGGTTGAGCAGCATGAGGGTCAAGGGCCCCGCCCGGCCGTCCGGGGTCACCCCCTGGGCCAGCTGGAACCGCTGGATGCGGGACTGGCGCTGGGCCGGCGTGGTCGCGCGGCCGGCCGCAGGTGCGGCAGCGCGCGTGCCCCCGGCCGCAGCCGTGGCCAGTTGCTGGTCCAGCCAGGCGGCACCGGCGGGGGTCTCCGCCAGGTCGCCTTTGTCGGGCATGTCGGGCGGCGTGCGCCACAGCGTGGCAATGTCGCCACGCCACACCTGGGCCAGTTCGGCTACGGGCACACGCACCGTGCGGCCCGCGCCTTCGAGCGTGGCCGTGTCGCCGTCCAGGCGGCGCAGCACGGCCGACACCGCCACGTCGCCCTCTTCGGACGGGAACAGCGTGAGCAGCACCGGACGGTCGATCTGCCGCACCAGGTTCAGGCCCGCGCGGCGGTTGCGGTAGCAGCGCAGGCCGTCGCGGGGCAATGCCGCGCAGGCGTCGGCGCCGTCGGCCACACGGGCACCCCAGGCCGAGGCCAGCGCCTGCCAGGCGGCAGCGTCGCTGGACGGCAGCGTGGACACAAACTGCTGCAAATCCGTGAGGGCCAACGGAGCTGCCCCACGCGGAGCCGAGGCCCCTGCCGCAGGGGCCGGGGACGTTGTTACCACCGCTGTGCTCGCAGCACTGCTGGGTGGCGCGCTGGCTGGCGTTTTGCTGGCCATAGCGCCTGCAGACACCGTCGATGACACGGCGCCTTGCCGAGACCATTGCGGCCAGCTACCCAGTGCCCAGCCGCCCGCCACCAGGGCTGCCCCCGCCACCACGCCCAGGCCCGCCACCGCCCAGCGCGGCCACAGGCCCCGGGCGTTGCGCGCGGCAGCAGCCGACGCGGGCGCATCAAACACCTCACTCGCCGCGCGCTGGACGATGCGGGCGCTGACCTCGCGCACACCGGCGGCATAGGCGCCCAGCAGCGCCCGGTCGCACAGCAGGTTGATGCGCCGGGGAATGCCGCGCGACAGCGCATGCACCCGCCGGATGGCACTCCGGCTGAACGGCAGCGGCCCTTGCAGGCCCGCCACGGCCAGGCGGTGGGCAATGTACTGCTGGGTTTCCTGCGCGCTCAGCGCATCGAGGTGAAAGCGCGCAATCACCCGCTGGGCCAATTGCTCCAGGGCAGGGCTGGCAACCATGGTGCGCAGCTCGGGCTGGCCGATGAGGATGATCTGCAGCAGCTTGCGCTCGCTGGTTTCCAGGTTGGTCAAAAGGCGCAGCTGCTCCAGCACGTCGGCCGACAGGTTCTGCGCCTCATCGATGATCAGCACCGTATTGCGCCCGGCGCCATGCGCCGCCAGCAGCGAGGCGTTGAGCGGGTCGATGTAATCCTTGACCGTCTCCACCCCTGCCACCGAGGGCTGGTGGGGCACACCAAACTCATCGCAAATGGAGCGCAACAGCTCACCCACCGTGAGCTTGGGGTTGAAGATATAGGCCACATTGCAGTGCGGCGGGATCTGTTCCAGAAAACAGCGGCACACCGTGGTCTTGCCAGCGCCCACCTCGCCGGTGAGCAGCACAAAACCGCCGCCTGCGTCCAGGCCATACAGCAGATGCGCCAGCGCCTCGCGGTGACGCTCGCTCATGAACAGGTAGCGGGGGTCGGGGGCAATGGAGAACGGCGGATGCTGGAGGCCGAAGAACGGGGCGTACATGCGAACAAGCATACCGCCGGGCCGAGGCAGGGTTTAACCCGACAGGTAGTTTCCCTTAAATTGTCGTCAGAAAGACAAGATAACGTCAAAGTGCGTCCTAGCATCGAACCCAACACGCAAACACAAGCTTGCGCGCCCGGCAGTCACCGGGCTGACACCTTCTCACTTTCAGGAACCTGCAATGTTGACCACGTTCCCGCAACTGCTGCTCAAGCACGCCGCCGAGCGCCCCAATGCCCCGGCCCTGCGCGAAAAAGAATATGGCATCTGGCAAACCCACAGCTGGGCCGACCTGGTGCGCCTGGTGGAACAGGTGGCGGCCGGCCTGCACCTGGCGGGCCTGAAACGCCACGAACACATGGTGGTGGTGGGCGCGAATCGCCCACGCCTGTACGCCACCATGCTGGCCGCCCAGTCGCTGGGCGCCATCCCCGTGCCGCTGTACCAGGACGCGGTGGCCGCCGAATGCATCTTCCCGCTCAACAACGCCGAGGTGCGCTTTTGCCTGGTGGAAGACCAGGAACAGGTGGACAAGCTGCTCGAAATCCGCGAGCAATGCCCGCAGATCTCCAACATCTACTTTGACGACCCGCGTGGCCTGCGCAATTACGCAGAGCCGGGCCTCGCCGCGCTGGACGCGCTGATCGAGGCTGGCAAGGCGTTTGCGGCGAAGAACCCCGGTTGGTTCAAGGCCGAGGTGGCCAAGGTGCAGCCGGGCGACGTGGCAGCGATGTTCTTCACCTCGGGCACCACCGGCAACCCCAAGGGCGTGGTGCACACGCACAGCACCCTGCTCGACCGCGCTTCTGCCGGTGCCGAATTCGACAAGCTCACCAGCAGCGAGGAAGTGCTGGCCTACCTGCCGCCGGCCTGGATCGGCCAGAACATCTTCAGCTACGCGCAGTGGCTGGCCTGCGGCTACGTGGTCAACTGTCCCGAGTCGGCCAGCACCGTGACCATCGACCTGAAAGAAGTGGGGCCCACCTACTACTTCGCACCGCCCCGCATTTTTGAAGGCCTGCTGACCAGCGTGATGATCCGCATGGAAGACGCGGGTACCCTGAAGCGCAAGATGTTCGAGGCCTGCATGTCGGTGGCCAAGCGCGTGGGCCCGGCGCTGATGGACGGCGAGACCGTGAGCGCCATCGACAAGATCAAGTACGCGCTGGGCAACCTGCTGGTGTACGGACCTCTGCGCAACAACCTGGGTTTCAGCCGCGTGCGGGTGGCCTACACGGCGGGTGAGGCCATCGGGCCGGACCTGTTCACGTTCTACCGCTCCATCGGCATCAACTTGAAACAGCTGTACGGCTCCACCGAGACCGCCGTGTTCGTCTGCCTGCAGCCCGACAACCAGGCGCGCGCCGATACCGTGGGCGTGCCGATCCGCGGTGTCGAGATCAAGGTGGCAGACAACGGCGAGATCCTGGTCAAGTCCGCCGGCCTGCTCAAGGAGTACTACAAGAACCCCGCCGCCACCGCCGAGGTGCTGACGGCCGACGGCTGGTACCACACCAGCGATGCAGGCTTTCTGGACGCGCACGGTCACCTCAAGATCATCGACCGCGTCAAGGACGTGGGCCGCATCATGGGCGGCGCCAACGACGGCGCCATGTTTGCGCCCAAGTATGTGGAGAACAAGCTCAAGTTCTTCCCGCATATCAAGGAAGTGGTGGCACTGGGCGACAAGCGCGAGAAGGTCTGCGTGATGGTCAATATCGACTTCGACGCCGTGGGCAACTGGGCCGAGCGCCGCAACCTGCCCTATGCGGGCTACACCGACCTGGCGCAAAAACCCGAGGTGTATGAACTGATCCGCGAGTGCATCGAGAAGGTCAACGCCGACCTGGCGACCGACGCCATGCTGGCCGGCAGCCAAGTGAGCCGCTTCCTGGTGCTGCACAAGGAACTGGACGCCGACGACGGCGAGCTCACGCGCACCAACAAGGTCCGCCGGGGCTTCATTGCCGACAAGTACGGCGTTCTGGTGGATGCGCTGTACGCAGGCCGCACAGAGCAGTACATCGAGACCCAGGTGAAGTTTGAAGACGGCCGCACGGGCAGCGTGAGCGCCACGCTCAAGCTGTCGGACACGAAGACGTTTGCGCCTGTGAAGAGCGCCGCATGAAACCCGCGCCGTACCCGCTGGAGAAGCCCCCCACCATGACCACCAAAAAGATCGGCGACGTCATCCTCGACGTCAAGAACATCAGCCTCCGGTTTGGCGGCGTGAAGGCGCTCACCGACATCTCGTTCAACGTGAAAGAGCATGAGATCCGCGCCATCATCGGCCCCAACGGCGCAGGCAAAAGCTCCATGCTCAACTGCATCAACGGCGTGTACACGCCGTCCGAAGGCTCCATCACCTTCCGGGGCAAGACGTTTGACCACATGAACTCGCGCCAGGTGGCCGAGATGGGCGTGGCCCGCACCTTCCAGAACCTGGCGCTGTTCAAGGGCATGAGCGTGATCGACAACATCATGACTGGCCGCAACCTCAAGATCAAAAGCAACCTGCTGATGCAGGCGCTGCGCATCGGCCCGGCCGAGCGCGAGGAAATCCGCCACCGCGAGTACGTCGAGCACATCATCGACTTCCTCGAAATCCAGGCCTACCGCAAGACCCCCGTGGGCCAACTGCCCTACGGCCTGCAAAAGCGCGTGGACCTGGGCCGGGCCCTGGCCATGGAGCCACAGGTGCTGCTGCTCGATGAACCCA
>NZ_JADHVT010000131.1 GCF_016783915.1 Acidovorax sp. | reverse complement strand
CTCACTGCCAGCCGTAGCGCCGCACGTACCAGCGCTTCATCACCGTTGTCAGCAGCACATAGCCCGCCAAGATGCCCACCAGCCACGGAAAGTAAGCCAGCGGCAGCGCCTGCAGCTTGAAGTGCCCGGCCAGCGGCCCCATGGGGATGAAAATTCCCACCGCCATGATGAGCACCGTGGCCGCGAGCAGCGGCACCGAGGCCACGCTCTGCACAAACGGCAGCTTGGGTGTGCGGATCATGTGCACGATGAGCGTCTGCGTGAGCAGCCCCACCACAAACCAGCCCGACTGGAACAGGGTCTGCGCGCCCTCGTTGTTGGCGCCGAACACATGCCACATGACCGCAAACGTGGTGATGTCGAACACCGAACTGATCGGCCCAAAGAACACCATGAAACGGCCGATGTCACCGGGGTTCCATTTCAGGGGGTTGCGGATGAGTTCCTCGTCCACGTTGTCGAACGGGATGGCGATCTGCGACAGGTCGTACAGCAGGTTCTGCACCAGGAGGTGCAGTGGCAGCATGGGCAAGAAGGGCAGGAACGCACTGGCCACCAGTACCGAGAACACGTTGCCGAAGTTGGAGCTGGCCGTCATGCGGATGTACTTGAGCATGTTGCTGAAGGTCTTGCGGCCTTCCATCACGCCCTCCTCCAGCACCATCAGGCTTTTTTCCAGCAGGATGATGTCGGCCGCCTCCTTGGCAATGTCCACCGCGCTGTCCACACTGATGCCGATGTCGGCCGCCCGCAGCGCAGGCGCATCGTTGATGCCGTCGCCCATGAAGCCCACCACATGGCCGCTAGCGCGCAGCGCGCGCACCAGCCGCTCCTTGTGCAGCGGCGAAAGCTTGGCAAACACGTTGTGGGTGTCGGCCGCACGCGCCAGGGTGGCGTCGTCCATGGCGTCCACGTCCTTGCCCAGCAGCACGCCCTGCACAGCCAGGCCCACCTCGCGGCAGACCTTGAGCGTCACCAGTTCGTTGTCGCCGGTCAGCACCTTCACTGCCACACCGTGCGCTGCCAGCGCCTTCAGCGCGGGGGCGGTGGACTCCTTCGGTGGGTCCAGAAAAGCCACGTAGCCAATCAGCGTGAGGCCCGACTCATCGGCCACGCTGTACACGCTCTGGTGGGGCGGCGTCTCCTTCATGGCCACGGCCACCACGCGCAGGCCCTCGTTGTTCAGGCCGCGCGTCACCCCCAGCACCCGTGCGCGCAGGGTGGCTTCCAGCGGCAGGTCTTGCACACCGGTGTCTTCCACCACGCGCACCTGGGTGCACACGTCCAGCATTTCTTCCACCGCGCCCTTGCAGATCAGCTCGTGGTGGTCGTTGCGCTCGCTGACGATGACCGACATGCGCCGGCGCACGAAGTCGAACGGCACTTCATCGACCTTGCGGTAGTCCTGCGCCAGGCGCAGGTCGGTCTGCAACTCCACATGCTCCAGCACGGCATGGTCCAGCAGGTTCTTGAGGCCGCTCTGGTAGTGGCTGTTGAGGTAGGCAAAGGCCAGCACCTCGTCGCTGTCATGGCCAAACACGTCGGTGTGGCGCTCCAGAAAGATCTTGTCCTGCGTGAGCGTGCCGGTCTTGTCGGTGCACAGCACGTCCATGGCGCCAAAGTTCTGGATCGCGTCCAGCCGCTTGACCACCACTTTCTTGCGCGACAGCAGCACAGCCCCCTTGGCCAGGGTGCTGGTCACGATCATGGGCAGCATCTCGGGCGTGAGGCCCACGGCCACCGACAGCGCGAACAAAAAGGCCTCCAGCCAGTCGCCCTTGGTAAAGCCGTTGACCACCAGCACGATGGGGACCATGACCAGCGCAAAGCGGATCAGCAGCCAGCTAACGCTGTTGACACCCGCCTGGAACGCGGTGGGCGTGCGGTCGGTGGCCGTGACGCGCGTGGCCAGCGTGCCAAAGTAGGTGTGGTTGCCCGTGGCCACCACCAGCGCCGTGGCCGAGCCCGAGACCACGTTGGTGCCCATGAACAGCAGGTTGGTGGCGTCCAGCGCGCTGGTGCCGGGCTGGCTGCGCTCGGCAAATTTCTCGACCGGCAGCGACTCGCCCGTCATGGCCGACTGGCTCACGAACAGGTCCTTGGCCGTGAGCACGCGGCAGTCCGAAGGAATCATGTCGCCCGCCGACAGCACGATGTGGTCGCCCGGAACCAGCTGGTGGATGGGCAGCTCGCGCGGCGTGGCTACGGCCTCCGCGCCGCTGCGGCGCAGCACCGTGGCGGTGTTGCTGACCAGCGACTTGAGGCGCTCGGCCGCGCGGTTGGAGCGGCCCTCCTGCACAAACCGCAGCAGCGTGGAGAGCACCACCATGGCCAAAATCACGACGGTAGCCTCGTGGTCTTCGGTGAGGTACGAGATCAGTGCCAGCACCGTGAGCAGCACGTTGAACGGGTTCTTGTAGCAGTGCCACAGGTGCAGCCAGGCGGGCAGCGGCTTTTCGTGCTCCACCTCGTTGGGGCCGTGCTGGGCCAAGGCGGCGGCGGCCTGGGCGTCACTCAGACCCGCAGGGTCGGACTGCAGGCGCTCGATCAGTGGGAGCAAGTCATCGCTGGCGGCGCGCTGCAGCTCGCGGCTGAGCAGGTCGGGCGAGGTGGCGGGGGTGGGCGCACGGCCCAGGGTCAGCGTGTCCAGGATCAGCCGCCGCGCAAAGTGGCGCGTCACATGGCGGGTGTGCAGAAAGCGGTCGAACAGGTGGTGCAGGAAGCTCATGGCGGTCTCCCTAGCAGCAAGCGCTGACGGCGTTGCGCGTCACGGGCAGTGGTGCCGTGTGCGCAGAAATGTTGATGAAACGGAACATGGTGAGTCACTCCTTCTGGCCGGCAACGGCCAGAGGCGTGAGGCTCACGCCGTCACGCGAGCCATCGCCCCGGGCCCTGAGCCTGGTATGCAAAATTCAATGGGGATGTGGTGTGGGGCGGCGCTTCGGAGCGCCTGCGCGGGTCTGGGTCCATGGGGCCTCCTGGGTAGTGGTTGCAATACAGGCGTGGGCCGGCTTAAAGCGGCCGCACCCGGCGGCGCAATGCCCTCGCAGGCGGCTGGCCATGCAAATAGCAGCGAATGCGGTGCGTGGGCCACAACGTGGTGCCGTCAAGTTCGGCCACGGCTTGCAGGCTGCCAGCGGCCCCATGGGCAGGGCCCTGTGCGCCTGAAGGCAGCAATGCAGCATGCTCGGCGCGTTCAGCGCCAGGCGCCACCGCACGCTGAAAAAGGCTGGGCAGATCCACAACAAAAAAACGCATGGCCGTTGTCCTTGGCAGGCAGGGCGGAGCACGCAGACGCAGATGGGCGCCAGGGGGCACCGTCACAGCAGGCGGGCCATGCCCCAGCCAAAGGGGCGCGGCCCGTGCAGACGGCACAGATGCAGCAAAGCGGCAAGACGGTAAAGCCACCCACACCGCCATGGCCGACAGGGGCGCACGGGGTACAACAGGGGCTGGGAGAGACGGGGCCGGAGCTTGCACAAGGCAATCCACGGCCCGGGAGCGGGCGTCAGGAGGCCTGGCAGGCAGCAGCAGTCACGGCTTGCTGGGGTTCACTGCAACAACTGGCACTTTCCACGCTGGGGCTCCGGAAATGAAGGTGCGCGATTATTGCGCTGCAACATGACGAGGTCAATGCGTTTTTTTTGGCCCCGACGGTCACCCTTCAAACTGGGGATGCAACTGCCGGATGCGGTTCATGGCCATGGCCGCTGCTGCGGTGCGTGTTTCCACCCCCAGCTTGGCAAACACACGCTCCAGGTGCTTTTTGACGGTGGCAGGGCTGGCGCCCAGGATGTCGCCGATGTCGCGGTTGATCTTGCCCTTGACCACCCAGTACAGCACCTCGGCCTCGCGCGCGGTGAGCTTGAAGGACAGGCTCATGGATTCGATGATCTTGGCATCCGACACCTCGCGCATCACGATGAGCCAGTCGCCGCCGCCGGCGCTGTCGCCAGCCTGCTGGTGCAGGCGGAAGGTCAGCCTGCGGGCACCCTGCTCCACCGCAAGGCGCGGGGGCTCGGCCAGCGAAGCGGCCAGCAGCTCGGCCGCGTTGTCGGCCAGCACATGGCGACGCAGCCAGGCCTGCACCGGCTCGGGCGCCCATTGGCCGAAGGCGGTGGGCGCGCCGTCCGGGCCCACTTCACCAAAGTAACTTTGCAGCAGCTCGCGCGCCAGCGGGGTCTGCCACACGATGCGTCCGTCCACCGCACGCACGGTGATGCTGGCGTAGCCAAACGCATCGAGCGCGTTGCGCGCCTCGCGGGCCTGGCGCGCGTCCTGCCGGGCCTTGCGGGCAGAGCCCAGGTGCACCCCCATGCGCGCCATCACCTCGCGCGGCTTGATGGGCTTGGTGACGTAGTCCACGCCACCCGCCTCCAGCGCGGCCACCAGGTGTTCGGTCTCGGTGAGACCGGTCATGAAGATGATGGGAATGTGTGCAGTGGCGGGCGATGCTTTGAGGCGCCGGGCCACTTCAAAGCCGTCCATGCCGGGCATCATCGCGTCCAGCAATACGATGTCGGGCAGGGCCTGCGCGGCGCGCTGCAAGGCGGCCTCGCCATGCGTGGCCACCAGCACGGTGTAGCCCGACTCATCCAGCGCGTCGTGCAAGACGGCCAGGTTGTCCGGCACGTCGTCCACGATCAGCACCACATCGCTGTCGGTGCGGTCCAGCGCGGCACCCGGCGCGCCCGGGGCCTGGAAGGAAGGTGGGTTGGCGGTGGTCATCACGAGGGTGCCTGTTCCAGGATCTGGCCCATGGCGTCGAACTGGAACTGCTTGGCCAGCTGCCGCATGGTGCCCACAAAAGCGCTGTGCGCGGGCTGGCTGCGTTCAATGTCGTCCAGGGTGTTGAGAATGCCCCGGTAGTAGCCCAAAGACACTGCCTGCGCCAAAGCCGCCAGCGCAGTGGTATCGGGGTATGTGAGGGGTGCGGGCGCCGCAGAGGCCGCCGTGGGCGCTGGCCCCGTGGAGGCCTCGGCAGCCTCGTCGAATTGCCATTGCAGGCCCAGGCGGCGCTCCAGCCAGTCCAGCAGCTCGCTGTGGCGCACGGGCTTGACGATGAAGTCTTCGGGGCTGATCTCCACGTCATTGTCCAGCGCTTTGTCGAAGGCATTGGCGGAGACGATGGCACATTGCACGTCCGGCAACCGCATCTGCCGCACACGTCGCAGCGTCTCCCAGCCGTCGATGCCCGGCATGGCCAGGTCCATGAAGATGGCGTGCGGCCGGTAGCCGGTGGCCAGCAGGTCCAGCGCATCGTGGCCGCTGGCCGCCTGGCGCAGCTCAAAGCCCAGGGGTTCCAGCAGTTGCAGCAGCAGTTCGCGGTCGGGCTCCTCGTTGTCCACCACCAGGATGCGGCGGCGCTCGCCTGCATACCCCCTGCGGGCGCGCTGGGCTTGCACCGCCACGGGCGCCGCCGCCTTGCCCAGCACATCCCCATGCACCTCGGGCAGGAACAGCTTGACGTGGAACACCGAGCCTACGCCCGGCGTGCTGCTCACCGTCAGTTCACCGCCCATGAGCGCGGTGAGCATCTTGGCAATGGTCAGGCCCAGGCCTGCGCCCGGCGCGGCCGTGGTGCTGCCGCCGCCCGAGCCGCCGCGTGCAAAGGGCTCGAAGATGCGCTCGATCTCCTCGGCCGTGAGGCCCGGCCCCGTGTCCTGCACCTCGATGCGTGCCATCTCGCGCGCATGGCGCACGCGCAGGGTGACGGTGCCGTGCGCGGTGAACTTGACAGCGTTGCCCAGCAGGTTGATGAGGATCTGGCGCAGCCGCTTGTCGTCGGCGCGCACCACTTCAGGAATCACGCCTTGCACATCGAAAGTGAACGCCAGGCCCTTGGCGGCAGCTTGCAGTTCGAACAGGCTGGCCATCTCGTGCAGCCCGTCCGCAAAGCGCATGGGCGCCACCTCGAGCGTGAGCTTGCCCGACTCGATGCGCGCGATGTCGAGCGTGCCTTCGATGAGCGACAACAAATGCTCGCCGCCACGGCGGATCACATGCACCGCCTGCTTGCGGTGCGGCGGCACGCCCGCGTCTTCGCCCATGAGCTGGGCATAGCCCAGGATGCTGTTGAGCGGCGTGCGGATCTCGTGGCTGATGGCGCTGATGTAGCGGCTCTTGGCCTGGTTGGCCTGGTCAGCCGCGCGCTGAGCCGCTTCGGCCACCTGGCGCGCCTGCTCGGCCACGCTGCGCGCGGTCTGCAGCGCCTCATCAGTCTGGCGGTGCAGTTCGATCTCGCGCACCAAGAGGCCGGTCTGGCGGTTCGACTCCTCCTGCGCCACCTGGCGGCTCTTGTGCGCCAGCACCAGCCACCAGGCCACGATGCCCGAGATCACCAGCAGCGCGAGATATGCCTTGAGCAGGCCCGAGCGCAGCGCCACTTCGGGTGCCGCCATCACCTCGGTGTCCGTGGCCGCCTGGGCGATGGTGTTGAGCTCCTGGTGGTACAGCAGGCCCATCACCGAGGCCAGCAGCGGCGCAATCACCAGCATCAGCAGCAAAAAGTGCCCCAGGCCCGTGTCCAGGTAGCGCCACATGGCGCGCGGCAGCACCCAGCGCAAGGCGGCCGACCACTGCACCGCCATGCTCGCGTGGGGCTTGCAAAGGTCGCCGCAGCGCGCATCCAGCGTGCAGCACAGCGAGCAGATGGCGCCCCGGTACGCGGGGCACTGCGCCATGTCGGGCGCTTCGTACTCGCGCTCGCAGATCACGCAGCGCTGCACGGTGGTGCGCCGGTAACTGCCCACCTCTGTGCCCAGCCCCCCTTCGGCATTGCGGCGCAGCGGGCCATGCAGGGGCACCGCCACCACGTCGGCCAGCGCAACGGGCTCCGACTGGCGCGCAATGTAATAGCGCCCCCCGGTGGCCCAGGCAATGAGCGGCGCAGTGACAAAGGCCACCGCCATCGCGATCACGGCCGAGAACGCCTGCGGCAGCGGGCCGAACAGCCCCAGGTGCGCGCTGATGGACAGGATGGACGCCAGCGCCATCGCCCCCACGCCCACCGGGTTGATGTCGTACAGATGCGCGCGCTTGAACTCGATGCCCTTGGGCGACAGGCCCAGCGGCTTGTTGATGACGAGGTCGGCCACCACGGACATGATCCAGGCGATGGCGATGTTGGAGTACAGCCCCAGCACCTCGCCCATGGCGCGGAACACGTTCATCTCCATCAGCATGAAGGCAATCAGCGTGTTGAACACCACCCACACCACCCGCCCCGGGTGGCTGTGCGTGAGGCGCGAGAAGAAGTTGGACCACGCCAGCGAGCCCGCATAGGCATTGGTCACGTTGATCTTGAGCTGCGAGACCGCCACAAACAAGGCCGTGGCCGCCACCGCCCAGCCGTAGTTGGGGAACACATATTCATAGGCGGCCAGGTACATCTGGTTCGGGTCCACCGCCCGGTCGGCGGGGACCATGTGGGTGAGCGCCAGATAGGCGAGCAGCGCGCCGCCCAGCATCTTGAGCACCCCCAGCACCACCCAGCCCGGCCCGCCCACCAGCACGCCTAGCCACCAGCGCCCGCGCGTGGCAGGCGTGCGGGCGGGCATGAAGCGCAGGTAGTCAGCCTGCTCCCCCATCTGGGTGATGAGTGCAATGCCCACCGTGAGCGCCGCACCAAACAAGGGCAGTTGGAACGTGGTGCCGAGCATCGATTCACCACCATAGTGCACAACCCCGGAAAACGCACCAGGATCGCGCACCAACACATAGGCAAACGGCACCACCAGCATCACCAGCCACAGCGGCTGCGTCCACACCTGCAGGCGGCTGATGGCTGACACACCATGCGTGACCAGCGGAATCACCACAATGGCGCAGATGAGGTAACCCCAGGTGGGCGGGATGTCGAGTGCCAGCTCCAGCGCATAGGCCATCACGGCGGCCTCCAGCGCGAAGAAGATGAAGGTGAAGCTGGCGTAGATCAGCGAGGTGAGCGTGGAGCCGATGTAGCCAAACCCCGCGCCGCGCGTGAGCAGGTCCATGTCCACCCCATAGCGCGCCGCATACACGCTGATGGGCAGCCCCGCCAGGAAGATGATGAGCCCCGTGGCCACGATGGCCCAGAAGGCATTGATGAAGCCGTACTGCACCAGCAGCGTTGCGCCCACGGCCTCCAGGATCAGGAACGACGCCGCACCAAACGCCGTGTTGGCCACCCGCCATTCGGACCATTTGCGAAAGCGCTGGGGGGTGTAGCGCAGCGCGTAGTCCTCCATGGTCTCGGTGGCCACCCAGCTGTTGTAGTCGCGCCGGACCTTCACGACCTGCTGCGGCGCCTGCGCGTCGGCATCCGGCCCCAAGGCTGCTGCCGAGGCCGCGTCGGGCGGTGCAAGGGGGGCGGTGGAAAGGGGCATGGGCAAAGGACGACGGCAGCCCTTGCAAGTGCAGTTTCCATGCCACGATTCGCCTTCACGTCCAGCGCACCTTCGCCCTCTGGCGTATGGCGGGCACGGGGCTTGCTGCCTATGATGAATCCGCTGCCCTTCGGACCGCATGGCCATCGATGACGATTGCCCCGTGTGTCCGGCCTGGACAACCCGCCACACGAGCCCACCCCTCCTTACATTGAGCAGAACGACATGGAACTGACCCCTCGTGAGAAAGACAAGCTGCTGATCTTCACTGCCGCCCTGCTGGCCGAGCGCCGCAAGGCCCGGGGGCTGAAGCTCAACTACCCCGAGGCTGTCGCCCTGATCAGTGCCGCCGTGATGGAAGGCGCGCGCGACGGCAAGACCGTGGCGCAGCTCATGAGCGAAGGCCGCACCGTGCTGACCCGCGCGGACGTGATGGAAGGCATCCCCGAGATGATTCCGGACATCCAGGTGGAGGCCACGTTCCCCGACGGCACCAAGCTCGTCACCGTCCATCAGCCGATCGTCTGACCCCTTTTCTCCCCCTCTTCTCTCCGTGGAGCCCCCCCCATGCGCATCACACCCTCACACCGTCACACAGCCGCTCTTCTTTTCATAGCATCCAGTGCAATCAGTTCTAGCGCCTTCGCCCATACCGGCGCTGAATCCCACATCCACAACAGTTTTCTGAGCGGCTTGGCCCACCCCCTGTTCGGCCTGGACCACCTGGCCGCCATGGTGGCCGTGGGCCTGTGGAGCGCCCTGTCCGCGCGCCGTGCTGGACGCGAACTGCTGTGGGGCCCCGTGGGCTTTGCGGCCATGTTGCTGGCAGGCGCCGTGCTGGGCCTGCAGGGCGTGACACTGCCTGCGGTGGAGCCGATGATTGCCGCGTCGCTGCTGGCCACGGGCCTGCTCGTCGTGTCGCGCCTGCGCGTGCCCGGCCTCATGGCCGCGCTGGGCGTGGGCGTGTTTGCCGTCTTTCACGGCGTAGCCCACGGCGTCGAGCTGGCGGGCAGCCACAGCGCATTGCAAACCCTGGCGGGCATGCTGACGGCCACCGTGCTGCTGCATGGCGCGGGGCTGGCGGCAGGCTGGGCGCTGCGCCATCGCACCGTGTGGCTCAGCCGCGCTGCAGGCGCTGCCGTGGCGCTGATGGGTGGCGCTCTGCTGGCCCAGATGGCCTGACAGGTCTGACTGGCGTCATGCATACCGACACCGCAGCAGCTCCCCCCTCAAGGACCCGACCATGATCCCAGGCGAACTCTTTACCGAACCCGGCGAGCACGCGCTCAACACCGGCCGCCGTACGCTGACCGTGGTGGTGCGCAACACCGGCGACCGGCCCATCCAGGTGGGCTCGCACTACCACTTTGCCGAGACCAACAACGCCCTGGGCTTTGACCGTGCGGCTGCACGCGGCATGCGGCTCAACATCGCATCCGGCACCGCCGTGCGCTTTGAACCCGGCCAGGAGCGCACCGTGGAGCTGGTGGACTACGCAGGCGAGCGCCGCGTATTCGGCTTTCAGGGCCTGACCCAGGGCCCGCTGTAGCAAATTCAAGCCGAATTGGCCGATAGCGCCGGTATCAATTGCCCCAGCAGCTATCAAAAACATAGTAAACCGTTCTTGCGGAGCACCCCTCACATGGCAACCATTGGACGACGCGCCTACGCCGAGATGTTCGGCCCCACGGTGGGCGACCGCGTGCGCCTGGCCGACACCGAACTCATTCTCGAAGTCGAGGCCGACCACACCCTGCGCGCCGGCAGCTACGGCGAAGAGGTGAAGTTTGGCGGCGGCAAGACGATTCGCGACGGTATGGCACAGAGCCAGCGCAGCAATGCACAGGGCGCGGTGGACACAGTGCTGACCAACGCCCTGGTGGTAGACCACACCGGCATCTTCAAGGCCGACATCGGCCTGCGCGCAGGCCGCATCGCCGCCATCGGCAAAGCCGGCAACCCCGACACCCAGCCCGGCGTGGACATCGTCATCGGCCCCGGCACGGAGGTCATCAGCTGCGAGGGCAACATCGTCACCGCAGGCGGCATCGACAGCCACATCCACTTCATCTGCCCGCAGCAGATCGAAGAGGCCCTAGCCAGCGGCGTGACCACCATGCTGGGCGGCGGCACCGGCCCCGCCACGGGCACGCTGGCCACCACCTGCACGTCGGGCCCCTTCAACATGGAGCGCATGCTGCAGGCCGCCGACGCCTTCCCCATGAACCTCGGCTTCCTCGGCAAGGGCAACGCCAGCCTGCCCGATGCGCTGCACGAGCAGATCAACGCGGGTGCCATTGGCCTGAAGCTGCACGAAGACTGGGGCACCACGCCCTCGGCCATCAGCAACTGCCTGGATGTGGCCGAAGCCACCGACACGCAGGTGGCCATCCACAGCGACACGCTCAACGAATCCGGCTTTGTGGAGAACACCATTGCCGCCGTGGGCGGGCGCGGGATCTGCGCCTTCCACACCGAGGGCGCGGGCGGCGGCCATGCACCGGACATCCTGCGCGTGGTGGGCGAAGACAACTTTCTGCCCAGCTCCACCAACCCCACCATGCCCTACACGCACAACACGCTGGACGAGCATGTGGACATGCTCATGGTGTGCCACCACCTGGATGCCAGCATTGCCGAAGACCTGGCCTTTGCCGAAAGCCGCATCCGAAAGGAGACCATCGCGGCCGAAGACATCCTGCACGACCTGGGCGCCATCAGCATGATGTCGAGCGACAGCCAGGCCATGGGCCGCGTGGGCGAGGTCATCCTGCGCACCTGGCAGACGGCGCACAAGATGAAGGTGCAGCGCGGCAGCTTGCAAGGTGACACGGCCCGCAACGACAACACGCGCATCAAGCGCTACGTGGCCAAATACACCATCAACCCCGCGATTGCGCACGGCATCAGCCACGAGGTGGGGTCGCTCGAAGTCGGCAAGTGGGCCGACATCGTGATCTGGAAGCCCGCGTTCTTTGGCGTCAAGCCCGCGCTGATCCTGAAGGGCGGACTGATTGCCATGGCTGCGATGGGCGACCCCAATGCCTCCATCCCCACGCCGCAGCCCGTGCACTATCGGCCCATGTTTGGCGCGTTTGGCGGGGCCATCGCCAAAACGTCGCTCACCTTTGTCTCGCAGGCAGGGTTGGCTGCTGGCATTGGCGAGCGCTTTGGCCTGCGCAAGACGCTTTCCGCCGTGCGCAACATCCGCGGCATCCGCAAGCGCGACATGGTGCACAACAGCTACACGCCCAAGATGGAGGTGGACGCGCAGACCTACACCGTGCGCGCCGACGGCCAGCTGCTCACCTGTGAAGCGGCCACCGTGCTGCCCATGGCACAGCGCTACTTCCTGTTCTGAGGTCGCTTCCCATGAACGCCTTGCTGCAAGACCTGCGGATCCGCCTGGACGACCTGACCGATCCCCGCATCGAAGCCTTCATGCAGGAGCATTTGAAGGACATGCGTGCCACCTCACCACCGGAGAGCGTGCACGCGCTCGACATGGTGCAACTGCGCCAGCCTGAGATCCGCTTCTGGACGGCCTGGCGCGGCGAGGGCGAGCTGGTGGGTACCGGTGCACTCAAGCACCTGGATGCCGACCATGCCGAGCTCAAGTCCATGCGCACAGCAGCCAGCGTGCGTGGCCAGGGGGTGGGCCGGGCCGTGCTGGAACACATCCTGGGCCAGGCGGTGGACCTGGGCTACCAGCGCATCAGCCTGGAAACGGGCACCCAGCCCTTCTTTGAGCCCGCGCACCAGCTCTACCTGCGCTATGGCTTTACCGACTGTGCACCATTCGGCAGCTACCGGCCCGATCCCCACAGCCGCTACATGAGCCGCACCCTGTAGCGCATCCGCGCATCGCCTTTCGGCCAGGGCCACAATGTTGACCTCGCCTATCCGGCTCCGCCCTTCCCTCTTGCCATGATCCAGGTCTCCAAACTTCTCCCCCAAGGCCAAGGCCTCGCTCCCGTACTGCTCAAGCGCGCCACCACCATCGAGCTGGACTGGGACGTGCGCCAGAAAAGCCGCTTTGCAGCCACCGACTCGGCCGGACGCGCACTGGGCATCTTCCTGCCCCGTGGCACCCTGGTGCGCGGCGGCGATGTGCTGGTGGCCGAAGACGGTTCCATGGTGCGCGTGATCGCAGCGCCGCAGCCGGTGCTGGTCATCACCCACTGCCAACAACACGGCACACCGTTTGACCTGACCCGCGCCGCCTACCACCTGGGCAACCGCCACGTGCCCATCGAGCTGCAGCCCGACCACCTCAAGATCGAGCCTGACCACGTGCTGGCCGACATGCTGCGCGCCATGCACCTCATCGTGAACGAGCAAAACCTGCCGTTTGAACCCGAAGGCGGTGCCTATGCTGCGGGGCATGGCGGCGGGCACCACTATGGGGGTCACGGCCATAGCCACGACCACGAGCATGCTCACGCGCACGATCATGGCCATGACCACGGGCACACGCACACAGAGGTACCGGCTGCGGCCACGCCCCCGGCCCGAGGCCGCACGGTGTCCATCCCCGTGGTGGCCCAAGGGCACGTGCACGGCCCGAACTGCAACCACGACCACTGAGCCACTGCCCATGCGCCTGGACCGCCCCACGCCGCTGCCGGCCGCCAGCTTTTTGCAGCTGATGTGGCTGGCCTCCCCTGCACTGCCG
>NZ_JADHVT010000130.1 GCF_016783915.1 Acidovorax sp. | reverse complement strand
GGAAAGGCTGCACTTGGTGCAAGCTCACCGTCATTACGCCGCGCGCATCAGCAGACTCGGGCAGTCCGCAGATGCGTACTTGGCGGTCGGCGCGTGAATGGGACCCTTAGCGCTGATCTGCCATCCCAAAGCGCATCTCCTGCCGGCTATGCTCCCCACCCAATGAAACAAGACACACGGTGACCGCCATGCACGACATCATCTGCCCCCACTGCAACAAAGCCTTCAAGGTAGACGAAACCGGGTATGCCGACATCCTCAAACAGGTGCGCGACGCGGATTTCGCCACGCAGTTGCACGAACGGCTGGAGCTGGCCGAGCAGGACAAGCGCAATGCGGTGGCGCTGGCGCAGGCCCAGGTGGCCAATGAGCTGCAGAAGGCGGCAGCAGCCAAAGACGCGCAGATTCAAGCTCTGAAGGCGCAGCTGGATGCGGGCGCGGTGGAGCGCGACCTGGCGGTAGCGCAGGCCCTGAGCGCGGTAGAGAAGCAGCGCGATGCGCTGGCCAATGAGCTGGAGCGTGCGCGGCAGGCGCAGCAGGCAGCGGACCAGTTGGCCCAAGCACGGCTGGCGCAGCAGCTGCAGGGCGTGGCCGCCCAAAAAGACGCGGAGATTCAGCAGCTCAAATCACAGCTGGACGCTGCCGAGGTGGCGCGCAGGCTGGCGGTGTCCGAGGCAGTCACCGTGGTGGCGCGAGAGCGCGACGAACTCAAGAACGACCTGAACCTGGTGGTGGTGAAAAAGCAGCTGGAGGAAAACGCCATCAAGGAGCAGTACGCCTTGCAGCTGCGCGACCGCGACGGCGAGATTGCGCGGCTGCGGGACATGAAGGCGCGCCTGTCGACCAAGATGGTGGGCGAGACGCTGGAGCAGCACTGCGAGACGGAGTTCAACCGCATCCGCGCCACGGCGTTTCCCCGCGCGTACTTTGAGAAGGACAACGACGCACGCAGCGGCAGCAAGGGCGACTACATCTTTCGCGACCTGGACGAGGCGGGCAACGAGATCGTCTCGATCATGTTCGAGATGAAGAACGAGAGCGACGAGACGGCCACCAAGAAGCGCAACGAAGACTTCTTGAAAGAGCTGGACAAGGACCGCAACGAAAAGGGCTGCGAATACGCGGTGCTGGTGTCGCTGCTGGAGCCCGAGAGCGAGCTGTACAACACCGGCATCGTGGACATGTTCTACCGCTACCCCAAGATGTATGTGGTGCGGCCGCAGTTTTTCATTCCCATCATCACACTGCTGCGCAACGCTGCGATGAAGTCGCTGCAATACAAATCAGAGCTGGCGCTGGTGAAGGCGCAGAACCTGGACATCACCAGGTTCGAATCGCAGCTGGAGGAGTTCAAGGGCGCCTTTGGGCGCAACTGGCGCCTTGCGTCGGACGGGTTTGAGGAGGCAGTGCGGCGCATTGATGAGGCCATCAAGGACCTGGAGAAGACCAAGGAGGCGCTGCACAAGTCGGCCAACAACCTGCGCCTTGCCAACGACAAGGCAGAAGACCTCACGATCAAGAAGCTGACCCGCGGCAACCCGACGATGGCGGCCAAATTTGCGGAACTCAAGCAGTTGGGGATTTCGGACGGGGAGTGATGCAGCGCAAGGCAGGGCCTGCTGGGCTGAAACCATGGCTCTGCGATATGGTTGCTCATGTTTTTATAGCTTGCAGTGCATACAAAACCAGCGCTTGTGGCCAATTTGGCTGGATACGTTGCAAACCCCAGAGCTATCGCTTTAGCTGTTTGCACTGAGCCTGACGGAGCGAAGGCGTGCCGGCTCACACCTTCACCGCCACCCCCGTCGCATAAAACTGCCCGCCCGCCACATAGTGCAGCGTGCGCAAGTCATCCGGCGCGATATCGAACTCCCAGTGCCCATGGCGGAACACGCGGTCGTCCGCCCAGGCGGCCACCACTTCGCCGATGAAGAGGTCATAGGCCTGCTGGTTGTGCGGCTCGGGGATCACGCGGCACAGCAGCCAGGCGGCGCAGCCTTGCACCAGCGGGGGCGTGCTCTGCGCAGGGTAGCCGGGCGCTTCAAACAGCTGCACGCCATGGCGCTGTAGCTTGTCGGGCGTGGTCTTGGCGCTGTCGGTGCCCAGCGCGACGGTCAGCGCGGCCAGGGGCACGGTGGGCAGCTGCAGCGCAAAGCAGCCACTGGCCTCCACCAGCTCGCGCGTGCGCGTGGCCTTGTCGAGCACCACCGTGACCTTGGGCGGCGCAAAGTCCAGTGCGCAGGCCCACGATGCCGCCATGACGTTGTGCTGGCCTGCGTGTGCGGCCGACACCAGGACCGTGGGGCCGTGGTTGAGCAGGCGGTAGGCCTTGTCGAGGGGAACAGGCGCGAAGTGGGGTGGGGAGGCAGTGGGCAGCATGGGGGTGAGGGCCTGTTCAAAGAGCGATACCGAGCAGTGGGGCGCGGGGCGCAGAGCCAGTTTGCCTTGTGGATTTTTGCTATCAATTAGATAGCCATTCAGGCATGTCGTACTAGCGCCATGGCGCATTCTGGCTCCAAACCGGCCTCCACACAGCCTGTATGGCCGCTGCGGGGCCGTGGGGTGCTGCCCCTCAATGACGCTGATGTCCAGAGTGCCGCAGAGGGGCTTGTGCCACGCTCATGTGATGGCGATAGCCACCCGCTAACATGCCACCGCCAGTCCGTTGGCCACAACCCGCCCCCAGAGGGGCTTACAGGAGACGATGAATGTTCAGTCATGTGATGGTCGGTGTGAACGACCTGGAGCGGTCCAAGAAGTTTTATGACGCGCTGCTGGGGGCGCTGGGCGTACCGCCCGGCGTGGCCAACAAGAACCGCTATTTCTATCGCGGCCCCACCGGTACCTTTGGCATCACCACCCCCATCAACGGCGAGCCCGCCACCTTTGCCAATGGCGGCACCATCGGGTTTGCCATGCAGTCGCCCGAACAGGCCGATGCCTTCCACGCGGCCGGTGTCGCCAACGGCGGCACCACCTGCGAAGACCCACCCGGCTGGCGCGAAGGCCCTGGCGGCAAGCTGTACCTGGCATACCTGCGCGACCCGGACGGCAACAAGATCTGCGCGCTGCACCGCCCGGCCAAGTAAGTCAACGCGAACGCTGGCAACGCCCAGGAGGCGTTGTCCGTTGCGCGACGCGCCACATCACCAGAGCCTGTTTCAAGTCTTTGTGGCATGGCGCCACTGCCGCTGGGCCATACTCCCCGCCATAGACAAGTGGCCGGTGCCCTGCACGTGCAGGGGTGGCAGTGGCAGAAGGACTCCCCAGTGAAACCAGTGAGCGGCAGCGCGGACGCGGCCATTTTTGACGAGGCGTACTACCAGCGCTTTTACTTCGACAAGAAGACCAGCGTGGTGGACCCCGCGCACACCGAGCGCCTGGGCGCGTTTGTGTGCAGCTACCTGCAATACCTGCGCGTGCCCGTGCGGCGGGTGCTCGACGTGGGCTGCGGCATTGGTCTGTGGCGCGATGTGATCGCGCGGCATTTTCCGCAGGCACAGTTCCATGGCGTGGAGTTCAGCGAATACCTGTGCGAGCGGTTTGGCTGGGAGCGCGGCTCGGTGGTGGACTACAAAGCCCGCACGCCGTATGACCTAGTGATCTGCCAGGGCGTGCTGCCCTACCTGAGCGAGGCCGACGTACAAAAGGCCATGCGCAACCTGGCGCGCCTGAGCCGGGGCGCACTGTATGTGGAAGCCGTCGCGCGCGAGGACTGGGAACAGGACGTGGTGGACGAGCAGGTGACCGACCCGCGCATGTTCCGCCACCCCGCGCAGCTGTACCGCCGCACCCTGGGTGAAGGCTTTACCGAGCTGGGCGGCGGCGTGTGGCTGAGCCCGCAGGCCGAGCTGCCGCTGTTTGCACTGGAACGCGCGGGCGGCCGGTGACACAGCCCACTGCGCCATGGACGACCGGCACAGCTACCACCGCCACACCGTCCGCCACACCGTCCGCCACACCACCTGTCCCACCGCATGCGGTGGCACGCCTGCGCGCAGAACGCCTGGCCCGCAGTGCCAAGCCCTTTCTGGCCCGGGGCGGCCCCAAGGGCGAGCGCTGCGCGGGCTGCCGCCTGGTGCCCAGCCACTGCATCTGCGCGCTGCGCCCCGCGCTGCCCACGCGCGCGGGCATGTGCCTGCTGATGGCCGACATCGAGCCCCTCAAGCCCAGCAACACCGGTTGGCTGATTGCCGATGTGGTGGCCGACACCTATGCGTTTGGCTGGGCGCGCACCGAGGTGCACCCCGACCTGCTGGCGCTGCTGGCCGACCCGCAGTGGCAGCCGTATGTGGTGTTCCCCGGCGAGTTCGTGGCGCCCGAGCGCGTGGTCACGCAGGTGGCCACGGCTGAGGGCAAACGCCCGCTGTTCGTGCTGCTCGACGCCACCTGGCCCGAGGCGCGCAAGATGTTCCGCAAGAGCCCCTACCTCAACCACCTGCCCGTGCTGAGCCTGCAGCCCGAGCAGCTCTCGCGCTACCACCTGCGCAGATCCACCCGCATGGACCACTTCTGTACCTCCGAGGTCGGTGCGCTGTGCCTGGACCTGGCGGGCGAACTGCGCGCCGCGCAGGCGCTGGAGGCATACCTGGATGTGTTCACCCACCACTATCTGCAGGCCAAGCACCAGTTGCCGGTGGCTGCGGACGATGCCACGCACCTGCGGCTGCGCGCTGTGTGCAGCGCGGGCTGAGCAAAACGACATTTGGCACCCGGCTTGGTAGGGGGATTGCGACACACGGGCAAAATGCACCGATGAAAGCTCCCCCCCGCCTGCAGTCCCTCATCGAGGAAGGCCTGATCGACACCGTGGTCCGGCAACTCATGAGCGGCAAGGAGGCCATGGTCTACGTGGTGCGCTGCGGTGACGAAACCCGCTGCGCCAAGATCTACAAAGAAGCGAACAACCGCAGCTTTCGCCAAGCCGTCGATTACACCGAAAACCGCAAGGTCAAGAACTCGCGCTCGGCCCGTGCCATGGCCAAGGGCAGCAAGTTTGGCCGGCAAGAACAAGAAGCCGCCTGGCAAAGCGCCGAGGTCGATGCGCTCTACCGCCTGGCCGCCGCTGGCGTGCGTGTGCCGCAGCCTTACAACTTTCACGACGGCGTGCTGCTGATGGAGCTGGTGACCGACGCCCACGGCGATGCCGCCCCGCGCCTGAACGATGTGAGCTTTACGCCCGAAGACGCGCGCACCCACCACGCCACGATGGTGGCCGAGGTGGTGCGCATGCTGTGTGCGGGTGTGGTGCATGGGGACTTGTCGGAGTTCAACATCCTGCTGGCCCACCTGCCGGGCGCTGAAGGTGTGGACGGTGCAGAAGGCGAAGGGGGCCACGATGGCCCCGTCATCATCGACCTGCCCCAGGCCGTGGACGCTGCGGGCAACAACCACGCCCAGCGCATGCTGCTGCGCGACGTGGCCAACCTGCGAGACTTCTTCGGCCAGTTTGCCCCCGAGCTGCGCACCACCCAATACGGCCCCGAGATCTGGAGCCTGTACCAGAGCGGGCTGCTGAGCAACGAGACGCCGCTCACCGGCATCTATGCGCCCACGCATGCCGATGTGGACATGCAGGCCGTGCTGCGCGAGATTGACGATGCGCGCGACGAAGATGCCGCACGCAGGCTGCGCATGGCATCGGCTTGACGCGTTTGGGCCAAAGGAGGCGATGCGCTTTGGACAAGCCAGTGCGCCCTTGCTTTACAGTAGCCGCCCCGCACACACAAACCCACCCACATACCAGCCCACGACGGCTGCCACCCCATGACCAAAGACCTGGCCCGACAGAACGAACTCAAACCCATGGCCCTGTGCGAGCCCTGCCAGGGCATCCAGCGCAACTGGCGCAAGGCGCCGGGCCATGCCGAGCTGGTGCAGCGCGGCAACCGCAAGGAAGACCGTGAGGACGGCACCGTCACCATCACCCGCTATGTGTGCGACCGCTGCGGCACCGCGTGGGAGTACGAGAACGACAAGAACAACCAGCGGGCGGGCTGGTCGGTGGTGGGGCGCTGAGCGCGGCGGTTGTCGCACCGGTGGCGGCCGAGCCCCGCCATCCCCATCCTGCGGCCCCCATGCAAATGCACCTATTTTGATAGCGCCCAAGGCATATAACACCTGCGCTATCGCCCCAAAACCCGCAAACTTCTGGTAATAACGCCTGCAGCAAGCCTTGGGGCACCTTTTCACCGCCACGGTGTCACAACGGGTTTGACGGAGAGCGCCCATGCTGCATCGCAGACGATTCCTGACCCACACCACCCGGGGCCTCGCCCTGGGCAGTGCGGCGCTGCTGGTGGCGCGGGGCGCACTGGCCCAGCCCAGTTACACCGTGCCCCTGGCGCAACTGCAGGCCATGGTGGACCCCAAGTTCCCGCGCAACGTGCCCGTGCAAGGCCTGTTCAACCTGAGCGTGCAGGCGCCCCGCCTGCGCCTGCTGCCCGAGGTGAACCGGCTGGGCGCAGCCATGGCGCTGGATGTGGCCGGCCCGGCGCTGCGGCGCAGCCACCAGGGCAGCCTGGATGTGGAGTTTGCGCTGCGCTACGAGGCCAGCGACCGCACGCTGCGCGCCCACCAGATTCAGCTGGGGCATATGGAATTTCCCAGCCTGCGCCCGGTGGTGACAGACTTGCTTAACGCCTACGGCCCCCTACTGGCCGAGCAGTCGCTGCGCGAGGTTACGCTGCACCAACTTCGCCCGCAAGACACCGCTGTGTTTGACGGCCTGGGCCTGCAGCCAGGGCCCATCACCGTGACGGCCAAGGGGCTGACCGTGGCGTTTGTGAGCAAGATGCCCTGACGGGCAGCTACGCTCAGGCGAGCGATGTTTTCAGGTAGGGCGCCAGATACCGCCCCGTGTGGCTGGCGGGGTTGGCCGCCAGCTCCTCGGGCGTGCCCACGCCCACCACGGTGCCACCGCCTGCACCGCCCTCGGGGCCCATGTCGATGAGCCAGTCGGCGGTTTTGATGACGTCGAGGTTGTGCTCAATGATGACGATGGTGTTGCCCGCGTCGCGCAGCTGGTGCAGCACCTTCAGCAGCAGATCGATGTCGGCAAAGTGCAACCCCGTGGTGGGCTCGTCCAGGATGTAGAGCGTGCGGCCGGTGTCGCGCTTGCTCAGCTCCTGCGCCAGCTTCACGCGCTGCGCCTCACCGCCCGAGAGCGTGGTGGCGGCCTGGCCCAGGCGGATGTAGCTCAAACCCACATCCAGCAGCGTCTGCAGCTTGCGCGCGATGGTCGGCACGTCCTTGAAGTACGCCGCCGCGTCCTCCACCGTCAGCTCCAGGATCTGCGCAATGTTCTTGCCCTTCCACTGCACCTCCAGCGTCTCGCGGTTGTAGCGTTGGCCGTGGCAGATGTCGCAGGGCACGTACACGTCGGGCAGAAAGTGCATCTCCACCTTCACCACGCCGTCACCCTGGCAGGCCTCGCAGCGGCCGCCGCCCGAAGACTGCGACACGTTGAAGCTGAAGCGCCCCGGGCCGTAGCCGCGTTCCTTGGCGGTGTTGGTCTCGGCCATCAGCTCGCGGATGGGGGTGAACAGGCCGGTGTAGGTGGCGGGGTTGCTGCGCGGCGTGCGGCCAATGGGGCTCTGGTCCACGTTGATGACCTTGTCGAAGTATTCGATGCCCACGATCTCTTCGTGTTCGGCCGGTTCTTCGTGCGCACGGTGCACCTGCCGCGCCACGGCGGCATACAGCGTGTCATTCACCAGCGTGCTCTTGCCCGAGCCCGACACACCTGTCACGCAGGTGAGCAGCCCCACCGGGAAGTCCACCGTCACCCCTTTGAGGTTGTTGCCCGTGGCACCCACCACGCGCAGCGCCTGCACGGCACCCTGGCGCGCATGGTGCTCGGCCATGCGCTCGGTGCGGCGCTTGCTCGCCTCGGTTTGCGGAAAGCGCGATTTGGCCTTGGCCTCCACCACCGGCGCGGGCTGGTCCAGCACCGGCAGCCAGAGAGTGCGGCGCTGGGGCACGGCAATGGTGCGCGTGCCCGAGAGGTACTGGCCGGTGAGCGACTGGGCATTGGCGCGCACTTCGTCGTACGTGCCCTGCGCCATCACCCGCCCGCCGTGCACGCCCGCTCCGGGGCCCATGTCGATCACGTGGTCGGCGGCACGCATCATGTCCTCGTCGTGCTCCACCACAATCACGCTGTTGCCGATGTCGCGCAGATGCTGCAGCGTGGCAATCAGCCGGTCGTTGTCACGCTGGTGCAGGCCGATGCTGGGCTCGTCCAGCACGTACATCACGCCCGTCAGGCCCGAACCGATTTGCGAGGCCAGGCGGATGCGCTGGGCCTCGCCGCCGGAGAGCGTCTCGGCACTGCGGTCCAGGCTCAAATAGCTCAGGCCCACGTCGTTCAAAAACTGCAGGCGCGTGGCGATCTCGCGCACCACCTTGTCGGCAATCTCGGCCTTGGCACCGGTAAGCTGCAGGGCGTGGAACCATGCGTGCGCGTCGCTCAACGTGGCGTGGCTGACTTCGTAGATGGCGCGTGCCTGTTCACCCTCGCCCACCTTCACATGGCGGGCCTCGCGGCGCAGGCGTACGCCGTGGCATTCGGGGCAGGGCTGGGTGCTGCGAAAGCGCGCCAGGTCCTCGCGCACCACCACCGAATCGGTCTCGCGGTAACGGCGTGCCATGTTGGGGATGATGCCCTCGAACGGGTGCTTCTTGGTGTGCACCTTGCCCTTGGAGGCCCCGCTGTCCATGATGTAGCTGAAGGCGATTTCTTCCTCGCCCGAGCCTTGCAGGATGGCGTGCTGCACCGGTGCGGGCAGCGATTCAAACGGCGCCTCGATGTCAAACACGTAGTGTTTGGCCAGGCTCTCCAGCATCGCAAAGTAGTAGCCATTGCGCCGGTCCCAGCCCTTGATGGCACCGCTGGCCAGGCTCAGCGTGGGGAAGGCCACCACGCGCGCGGGGTCGAACACTTCACGCTGGCCAATGCCGTCGCACGCGGGGCACGCGCCCATGGGCGAGTTGAACGAGAACAGCCGGGGCTCCAACTCGGCCAGCGAATAGCTGCACACCGGGCAGGCAAACTTGCTGCTGAACAGGTGCTCCTGGCCCGTGTCCATCTCCAGCGCCAGCACGCGGCCGTTGCCCTCGTTGCCACCCACGCGCAGGGCCGCCTCGATGCTCTCGGCCAGGCGCTGCTGCAGGTCGGCACGCACCTTGACGCGGTCGATCACCACATCAATGTTGTGTTTCTCGGTCTTCTTGAGCTGCGGCAGGGCCTCATGCTCGTAGATCTGCCCGTCCACCCGAAAGCGGATGTAGCCCAGCGCCTGCATCTGCGCAAACACTTCGGTGAACTCGCCCTTCTTCTCGCGCGCCACGGGCGCGAGGATCATCAGCTTGGTGTCCTCGGGCAGGGCCAGCACGGCGTCCACCATCTGGCTCACCGTTTGCGCGGCCAGCGGCAGGCCGTGGTCGGGGCAAAACGGCGTGCCCGCACGGGCATACAAAAGGCGCAGGTAATCGTGGATCTCGGTCACTGTACCCACGGTGGAGCGCGGGTTGTGGCTGGTGGCCTTCTGCTCGATGGAAATCGCAGGCGACAGGCCCTCGATCAGGTCCACATCGGGCTTGTCCAGCCGCCCCAGAAACTGCCGCGCATAGGCCGACAGACTCTCCACATACCGCCGCTGGCCTTCGGCATAGAGCGTGTCGAACGCCAGGCTGGACTTGCCCGAGCCCGACAGCCCGGTGATCACCACCAGCTGGTTGCGCGGAATATCCAGGTCAATGTTCTTGAGGTTGTGCGTGCGCGCCCCCCGGATGCTGATGCGCTGCTCGCGCAGGGCGCGGGCGAGGTACACACCATCGGCGGATCGGTCGTCGGCAACAGGGGGAGGGGTCACGGGCGGGCTCGGTGCAGGAAAACCCACCATGATAGGACACCCAAGCTTTGTCGCGCAGCCCCCCAGAATTGCCCCGCCATGCCTGCACCGCAGTCCCTACCCTCCACGCTCTTCATGACCGACCCACCGGCCAGTGAGGCCATGCCCCGAGCTGGCTTGCGACCTGCGGAGAGAACGAAACAAAGGCAAGGTGGAGCCCAACCTTCGCGCTATCGGTTTGCATCCCTCTGAGCAGGCACGCGTCCAATCGGCGAAAATCCCGGTTTTGCTTCTTCGGGCCTTAGCGCACCACCGTGCCGGATTCTCCTTCCCTGTCAGCCACCGCCGCCTCCCGGCACCCCACACCCAGTAGCCAGATGACCCCCCTGGAGCGCCGCTCCAGCGTCAGCCTGGCACTGATCTTTGCGCTGCGCATGCTGGGGCTGTTCCTGGTGCTGCCCGTATTTGCCCTGGAGGCACGCAAGTACCCCGGTGGCGACGACCCTGCACTGGTGGGCCTTGCCATGGGTATCTACGGACTCACGCAGGCGGTGTTGCAGCTGCCTCTGGGCATGGCGTCCGACCGGTTCGGGCGCAAGCGCGTCATCGTGCTCGGCCTGCTCGTGTTCGCGGCTGGCAGTCTGCTGGCCGCGCTGGCGGATTCTCTGACCGGACTGCTGCTGGGCCGGGCACTGCAAGGTGCGGGGGCCGTGTCGGCCGCCGTGACCGCGCTGCTGGCCGACCAGACACGCGACGCCGTGCGCACCAAGGCCATGGCGCTGGTGGGTGGCAGCATTGGGCTGATGTTTGCAGTGGCGCTGGTGGCGGCCCCGGTGCTCACCGCTCACATCGGTCTGGCTGGGCTGTTTGGCCTGACCTGTGCGCTGGCACTGGCCGGTGTGGCCGTGGTGGTGTGGTGGGTGCCGCCCGAACCTGCGCTGCACCACAACGCATCCCGGGGCCGCCTGGCCGATGTGTGGGCCCACCCCGATCTGCTGCGCCTGAACCTGGGTGTGTTTGTGCTGCACACCGTGCAACTGTCCATGTGGGTTGCAGTGCCTGCGATGCTGGTACAGGCGGGCCTCACCAAGGACCACCACTGGCAGGTGTACCTGCCCGCCGTGGTGCTGTCGTTTGCCGCCATGGGCGGGCTGTTTGCGCTGGAGCGTGTGGGCAAACTGCGCGCCGCCCTGCTCGGAGCCATTGCCCTGGTGCTGGTGGTGCAGGCCGGGCTGGGCCTGCTTGCGGCCAGCGGTGTGCCTGCCACGCTGTGGATGCTGGGGCCGTTGCTGTTCGTCTTTTTCTGCGGATTCAATGCGCTGGAGGCCAGCCAGCCCAGCCTGGTATCGCGCATGGCGCCATCCCACCTGCGCGGCTCCGCGCTGGGCAGCTACAACACCCTGCAGTCGCTGGGCCTGTTTGCGGGCGGCGCGCTGGGCGGCGCGCTGGTGAAATGGGCCGGCGCTCCGGGCCTGTTTGCCGTGACCACGGCGCTCACGGCCCTGTGGCTGGTGCTGACCTGGCCGCTGCGGCCCGTGGGGCGCGGCGGGCACTGAGCGACAGGCCGTGCCACGCCGCCCGGGGTTCCATTGCCCCCCGGTTGCGGCACAATGGCGCGTTTGGCGCCTGGAATCTCTCTCCAAATCCGGCGCTTTTATCCCTTAAAGGCAAAGACAGCACCATGGCATCCGTAAACAAAGTCATCATCGTCGGCAACCTGGGCCGCGACCCTGAAATGCGCACCTTCCCCAGTGGCGACCAGGTGGCCAACGTGACGATTGCCACCACCGACAAGTGGAAAGACAAGCAGTCTGGCGAAATGAAGGAAGCCACCGAGTGGCACCGCGTGGTCTTCAATGGCCGCCTCGCCGAAATCGCCGGCCAGTACCTGCGCAAAGGCTCGCAGGTGTATGTGGAAGGCAGCTTGCGCACCCGCAAGTGGACCGACCAGAGCGGCGTTGAAAAGTACAGCACCGAGATCCGCGCCGACCAGATGCAGATGCTGGGCAGCCGCCAAGGCATGGGCGGTGGCGGACAGGGCGGCGGACAGCAAGGCGGTGGATACGACGACGGTTACGGTGGCGACCAGGGTGGCTACGACCAGGCCCCGCGCCGCGCCGCCCCACCGCCGCGCCCTATGGCTGCGCCCGCACAGCGCCCTGCACCCGCTCCCGTGGCACAGGCACCGCGCGCGGCCTCCGGCTTTGACGACATGGACGACGACATTCCGTTCTAACGCCTTCTGGCTCCGAATTCAATCAATGGCCCGCGCCGCAAGGTGCGGGCCATTTTTTTCGCCTGCGGACAAGGCACGTCCAGACCTCCAGGAGATGTGCCCTGGCGGCGTCAAAACGTAGCAACTCGCAACAAGAAGTGGTGCCGCAAACCCGAAAGCTACGGCGCCCCTGCGGCCTCTAGTGCGTGCCTTGTACAGCGGCACGCAGGCCCGCTGCTTCTCAGTTTTGTCCAGTTCGGCATCGCCGCGACGAAACAACAATTCCTTACATCCGATACGGAAATATCAAAGATCATCGCGGCCTTGCTCGTCAAAGAGGCGCAAAGCCCGGCGGCAAGCAGTTACCAAAAATCACTATTCCGACTGAAAAGAGAGAGGGTTGCGATGCCAGGGTTCGTCCGCAAGATTTTGATATTTGTCACCGGCTACGCGTGGCTCCTGCTGCTGGCTGGGCCCGGCCTGATTGGCCTGACGGTGTACAGCGGCTGGAAAGCGGAAGGCGACCACGCTTACGCTGCACGCGATAGCCTGCAAACCGTGACCGGCGCCGTGACGCAAGCCTCCGAAGTGACCGTCAAGCGCAAGCGTCGCACCACCAAGAAGTACTACGAGATCACGGTCCAGCCCGACACCGCAGGTGCCGAGGTACGCAAGTTGCGCATCGACTACAGCACGCCGCAGCAACTGGTGGGCAACCTGATCGACGAAAAAGTTACCGCCTTGGTAGACAGCAGCGACAACGACCTGGTCTATGAAGTCTCGGCGGGTGGCGCACCCGTCATCAGCTATGAAACCACCAAGCAGCGGCTGCAGTCCGAAGCCACCTCCTCCGCGCAGTCCTTCAGCGGTGCGGGCACTTGGATCTTTGCCATTTTGCTCACGCTGGTAGGTGCGGCAGGCGTTTGGTCCAACCGCAAGCTGCGTGCGGCCGACGAAGCACAGCAGCTGGCCGCCGCCTGACGGCCACACCCCATAAAAAGAGAGAGGGAGGGAGGGGCAGCGCCCGGGGCGCGCTCCTCCCATCGTTTGCGCCAACCTGCGCGCTCACTACGGAGGACCACACCATGAACCCCAACGCACTTTCGCCACAAACCCCTGCGGGCGCTCCGATGGAGCGGCGCGATTTCATCGTCTCCACCTACAAGCACCTGGGCGTGGCCATTCTGGCCTTTGTCGTGCTGTCGGCGGTGCTGATGGTGAGCGGACTTTCTGAGGTTGCCCCTGAAAAGTGGAGTTCTTAACCCTTGTTGAAAATACCGACAAGGAGTTGAGCAATGAGTGACAAGCAAGTGCGTGCGCAGTACACGCGGGAGTTCAAACTGGAGGCGGTTCGGCAGGTGCGAGCTGG
>NZ_JADHVT010000129.1 GCF_016783915.1 Acidovorax sp. | reverse complement strand
GCCGTGCCCAGGTTGAACTGGCTGTGCAGCATCACCGCCAGCGTGGACCAGAACGCGCTGAAGCCCACGGCCAGCAGCCCCTGCGCCCAGGCCGCACGGCGCAGCGCTGCGTGCTGGCGCCACAGCGCCACCATCGAGCCGATCAGCGCGCCATAGCCCAGCTGCGTGGTGGGCGCAAAGCGCGGCAGCCCGCGCCACACCGCCACCGTCAGCAGCGCAATGGCCACCGCCGCCGCCACATACACCGTGCGCCAGCCCCACTGCTGCGCCACAAAGCCGCTGACCACGCGCGACAACAAGATGCCCAGCAGCAGCCCCGTCATCACCGTGCCCACCATGCGCCCGCGCTGCGCCGCCGGGGCCAGCGTGGCGGCGGCAGGTACCACGTCCTGCGCCACCGTGGCAGCCAGGCCCACGGCCAGGCTGGCCGCCAGCAGCGCGCCCATGCCGGGCGCCAGGCCGCTCAACAGCAGCGCCAGCATCAGCGCGATGGACTTGATGACGATGATGCGGCGCCGGTCATACCGGTCACCCAGCGGCGCCAGCAGCAAGATGCCCAGCGCATACCCCAGCTGCGTGAGCGTGGGCACCAGGCCCACCACGCGGCTGTCGGCCTGCATGTCGGGCCCCAGCACGCCCAGCATGGGCTGGCTGTAATACAGCGAGGCCACGCTCAGCCCCGCCGTGGTCGCCAGCAGCAATAAGAGCGGCGCACTCACCGCCCCCTCCGCAGGCGGCGCCACCGGGGCAAGCCCCGCTGCGCCACTTGCATGCACGTTTTGAATGGAAGACATCACAACACCATCGGTTAAAAAGGAATGGTGCGATTGTTCTAGCCCGCCGCCGCGCTGGGTAGTAGGCTGAATTGCAGATTCGTTATACGCTTGGCGTATGACCAACACCCTGCCAGCCCTGCAACCCGGCGCCGACCGCATCGAGCTGATGCAGACCTTTGTCCGCATCGTCGAAGCCGGCAGCCTGTCTGCCGCCGCCCAGCAACTGGGCACCAGCCAGCCCACCGTGAGCCGCCGCCTGCAGGCGCTGGAGCGCAGCCTGGGCATCAAGCTGCTGCAGCGCTCCACCCATGTGATGAAGCTGACGGAAGACGGCGACCGCTGCTTTGCCCACGCCAAGGCCCTGCTGGAAGACTGGCGCGCCATGGAGGACGACCTGCGCGGCACCGCCGACACCCCGCGCGGCACCCTGCGCGTGCTGGCGCCGCACGCCTTTGGGCAAGACCAGTTCATCGCCCCGCTGATGGCCTACCTGCGCCGCTACCCCGAGGTGGACGTGGAATGGATGCTGCACGACCGCCGCCCCAACTTCATCGCCGAAGGCATCGACTGCGCCATCCAGGTCGGCGCGGTGGACGACCCCAGCGTGGTGGCGGTACGCCTGGCCGAGGTGCCACGCATCGTGTTGGCCGCCCCCGCCCTGATGGCCGGGCGCCCCACGCCCCAGCACGCCCAAGACCTGCAACCCCTGCCCTGGCTGGCCCTGAGCACCTTCTACCGCCGCGAGGTCACGCTGACCCAAGAGCCCGGCGGCGAGGCCCACACCTTTGGCATCACCCCCCGCTTGGCCACCGACAGCCTGTACGCCCTGCGCAGCGCCGCCCTGGCGGGGCTGGGGGCGTGTATTTCATCGGCGTGGATCGTGGACAACGATGTGCGGCAAGGGAAGCTGCTGCACCTGGTGCCCAACTGGCACGCGGCGCCGCTGCCGGTGTACTTGGTGTACCCGTATGCGCGGTTTTATCCGGCCCGGTTGCGGTTGTTTTTGGAGGCGATGCGGGGGGCGATGCCGGGGTTGGTGGGGATGCGGGCGGTGGGGTGAGACACGGAGCTACAGCAGGAACCGGCCAGGAGCAGCCTGTGGATGCATATGAAAGAGGACATTCAACGATTGCGTTCAGCCGCGCCGTTAGGCGTCGGTTGGAACAGCGGGTTAGACCGTTGCTGCATTGCCGCTAAAGCTTCTGGTCTAGCGCCTCAGCGATCTTGACTACAGGCGCTGCAAGCTCAAGGAGTTGATCGGTAGTAATCGTGACCCTCTCGCCGGCGTTCGCCTTGACGTGCTTCAGCACTGATGCCGCATGAGCGTCGACGAGGCCAGCACGGTGGGCGAGAACATTTCGGAGCATGTAGACGTCTTCAAGGTAGCTCATGCGCACATCGATGGACTTGATCTTTGCTGGCGCGAGCTCACCAAATTTTCTGAGTCTTGGGGAGAGGCCGCGAACCTTGACTACTTCCCCGAGGAACTTATCGCCGTCCGCGGTCCGTGAACCGGCCGTCTTGTCCCAGAACTTGGGCTTGGTCTGGACAAATGCGTCAAGAAAGTTGGACAGGTACGTTTCAAACGACGCTGATAGCACTACGAGCCTGTTAGTGATGACGGCCTGACGATAGATGGCTACCCGTGAAAGGAAGGTGTCTTTTCGCAGATCCTGTAGACGGCCTCGCAACTTCGGCACATGGAACATGTCTGTGAGCAGCCGCTCTGCCGAAATGTCGGCGTAGTTGGAGAGCACGTAGGACTCTGCCATCGATAGTGCGAGTAATTCGGCCCACATTGACTGGCACGAATCGCCCCAGACGGCTTTGAAGTCCTTCAAGTGTTCAGAAACTGCCATGCGTTCTCCGGTTTGAAATGTCTAACGTTTGAGCTGCGCGGACACCGCCAGCAAGGCGCTTGGGGCCGCGAGGCGGATGATGACACTGGCCACCTGGCGGCCCAAGCGGCTTGCCGGTGCGGGTCCGCTCGAGCGAGGGACTAGGCCTCCGCGCTCGGACTCTAGATGAAGCGTTGCTGAACTCTGAAGAAGATGTGATCGGCATCTACGCTCGCCCGTTGGAACTGCATTGCTCGAATGGGCGCGCTTCTACCGCCGATTCGACAGCTTGCGAAATCTGCTTCGAACTGGGTCTTGGTGAGACCGTTGATGAACGCTTCCTTCTTTCGGCTAGCGTATGTACCAAAGATATTGCTTGCTTCGCAGGCTGTGTGATAAGAGCTGCTTACGCCATCGCGCAAGGCAAACCACGACCCGCAACTGAAGCGCTCCGCCGGAGGGCAGGGATTCGGGCAAGCGGCGGTGAGCTCCACTAGCTGGCTTGAGTCCTTCTTGACTCGTCCCGAACTGCTGGGAGATTTGTACTGAACCAGCACGAACTTTGTGCCATCCATCTCGTAGTAGAGATCCGCGCCTTTGATGTCTGTTGAATCGAGGCCTGCTCTGTGGATCTTCCAGATCTTCAGTTCGACGCTACCAACTCGCAGAACCCTCGGTTGTCCTCTAGGGATGGCATAAGAGTCTTCATCGATCAGTTGTTCCTCAAGTGGCTTTTCGGCTCGGAATCGAATAGCACTTCGGACCTGCTGCTGGGTTTGCGCTGCACGTGCCATGCGTTCAATGTCTTCATTGACGCCACGGATTAGCGACGCTGCTTCGGCTGGAGACATGCTCTGTTCTGAGGCCTAACGTGATGTATCCCGCAAAACCTGCGGGACAAACTGGAGCGTGCGCGATATTCTGGACACTGATTTCTCCTGAAAGTGGCTTACAGCATAGGTTTGCAAGGGACGACCTGTTCAAACATCCGAGTATAAAAATTCTGTGAAACCCGGCACGCGTTAAGTCAGCAAACGATAGCTTGCCATAGGCAGCCACCGGGATTTCTAACAGCTGCGCGCAGCAAGTCAAAGGCAGCTGCCGGGCGGCGCTTCTGAACGGCGGCTCAAGACCCGCAGCGGTCAATCCTCACGCATACGTTTCAAAATTCAAAGAAAAAAGAGCGCAGTCTCGTTTGCTCTATTTTTCATAGCTACCACCGCATATATATCAACCACTACCGGAATATTTCGCACCAAACTGGCCTCAGCCTCGTGCCTACCAATAGCCTCTTTAAACAGCAAGCCGCCCAACACGCTCAGCAGCCACCGTCAAATGGCGTACCAACTCCGCCTTACACGCATCGAATCCCGCACTGAATCCTTCCTCACCCGCCAACCGGCGCACAAACACCTGCGCCATCGCAAGCGCCTCTTTCCAAGCCGCCGCGCTGACCTGCTCCCCCACCGTCAGTTCCAGCGCCCGATCCGGCAAACCGCCCCCCGCAGTAGGCGCAAAAGCCATGGGCGTCATGTCATAAGCAGGCGCCAGTTCGTAGGGCCAGCGCCCCTCTGACAAGCACGACAGATTGCCGCTGTGCATGTCGGTGTTGCCGATCAGGGTGCCAAACGCCCACAGCAGGCAGGCCGCGTCAAAGGCCTGGGCAGTGATAACCCCCTCCTTCCACAACGCCCTGGCAATTACCGGCCACTGGCCGCCGCTGCCGACAAACTCGGCATCCAGAGCGGCGAAGGAGTGCAGTGCCCTGCGCCCGCGTGCGCCCAGCCTGTCAAACCGCTGCACTTCCAGAAATCGTTGGGTGCCGTGCATCCAGGTCAGTGACTGCGCGGCAGCCACGCCATAGTCGCGCAGCACCTGCAGGGCGATGTGTTCGGCCAGCAGCAGGTCGCGCCAGCGGGCGCTGACGGGAGTGTCGAGTTCTGCGGTGAACTTGACCATCACATGCGCGGCGGTGCCGTCGGCCTGCTCTGCGTAGGCGGTGAACTTGGGCTGCTCGCCGGCGGCTGACGAGCCCGCCACTTCGCCGCGTGCGGCCAGGTCGGCCAGTTGGGCGTAGGTGTGCAGCTTTTGCGCGGCTGCAATCGGCACGGGGTCGGGCGCGTTGACGAACTGGTCGCGCGCGGTGGGGCCGATGAGCAGGTTGCCGGGCATGTCGTCGCCCTGGTCCAGGATGGCGCGCAGCGCGTGGGTGTCGCTCCAGTCGCCCAGCCGCTCGGGCAGGCCCAGGCGCTGACCGTGCCGCTGGCAGTAGGCGCGCCCCAGGTAGCCCTGCGGGCGCATATCAAAAATCCACCACGGCAGGCCGTCGCTGTGCAGCCGGGCACCGCCCGCCTCGATCATCACAAAGCCCTGCGGGCACACCGGGACCAGGGTGCCCAGGTTTTCCAGTGCGCCCTGGGGGGTGACGCGGTACACGGTGGCCTGCAGATCGGCGCGCTGGGGATCGCGGAGCGTGTATTGAATAGATCTCGCAGCGCCAAAAGGCACCACCTCGTCACCCAGTGCACTGAGTGCGCGGGAGACGGTGGGCTGGCTGACCTGCAGCGCCTGGGCCAGCGCCTGCGCTTTGGCGGGGCCGGGGCGTAGCAGAGGGCGGATGGCGTTGGCGTAGGTCTGGGCGGCGGAGGGCATGCCCTAAGGATACGCCGATTGAATTGAAAATTGGATAGATAAATGAATAGATAAACCAGACTTAATTGAAGCCTTGGTTGTTGCTTTTTCTAGTTATTTATTGACAAACAACTATCCAATACAACAGACTTGTGACGTGCCACCAGCCCCCCTCACCTCCCAAGAAAGCACGCTGCTTGAGCTTGCCCAGCACCAACCCCTGCTCCGCGCGCGCGACCTGAGCGCGCATGGCCTGCCCACGGTACTGCTGACCCGGCTGGTCGCCGCAGGCAAGCTCGACCGCGTGGCACGCGGCGTGTACAGCCTGCCAGGCCGCGCGGTCAGCGAACACCGTTCGCTGGCCGAGGTGGCGCTGCGTGTGCCCAAGGGCGTGGTGTGTTTGCTCTCTGCCCTGCGCGTGCACGGCATCGGCACGCAGGCGCCGTTTGAGGTGTGGATGGCGATACCGCCGAACAAGCCCACACCGCGCCTGGGGCAACCGGCGCTGCGTGTGGTGCGCATGTCTGGCGCGGCGCTGACGGAAGGCATCGAACTGGTGGACATTGACGGCGTGCAAGTGCCAGTGTTCAACGCCGCAAAAACGGTGGCGGACTGCTTCAAGTACCGCAACAAAATTGGGCTGGATGTGGCGCTGGAGGCGCTGCGCGATGGCTGGCAGCAGGGCAAGCTGCCCATGGATGCGCTGTGGCACTACGCCACAGTGAACCGCGTGGCCAACGTGATGCGGCCATATCTAGAGAGCGTGACGGTATGAGCCAGCGCAATGTGGCCGCCTCCATCCGTGCACGGCTCAAGCAGCACGCCGATGCGCACCAGCAGGACTTCAACCTGACTCTGACCCGCTATGGGCTGGAGCGGCTGCTGTACCGGTTGTCGATCTCGCCACACGCCACACGCCAACCGCTATCTGCTCAAAGGCGCCTTGCTGTTCTCGCTGTGGTTCGACCAGCCCCACCGCCCCACGCGCGATGCGGATCTGCTGGGTTTTGGTCCGGACGACGTTGAATCTGCCGTACAGGCGTTCCGCGAGATGTGACAGATCGAGGTGGACGATGGTTTGGCGTTTGACCCGGCCTCGGTCAAGGGCACCATCATTCGCAAAGAGGCGGGGTACGGCGGTGTGCGGGTGGACCTGCTGGCTACCTTGGACGGCGCACGCATTGCGCTGCAGGTGGACATTGGGTTTGGCGACGCGGTGACCCCAGCACCCGAGGCGGTGCACTACCCGGTGCTGCTGCCAGACCTGCCCGCACCCCAACTGCGCGCTTACCCCAAGTACACGGTGGTGGCAGAGAAGTTTCATGCGGTGTGCCTGCTGGGCATGGCCAACACGCGCATGAAGGACTACTTTGACCTGTGGGTGCTGCTGACCGAAGGCGTGTTGGACCCGCAAGAACTGCACCGCGCAGTGGCTGCCACGTTCCATCGGCGCCGGTTGGCCCTGCCCAATGCCATTCCCTCTGGTCTGAGCGATGGGTTTGCACAGGATGCGGCCAAGCAGAAACAGTGGGCCGCCTTTCTGAAAAAGAACCGTCTGCAAGCCCTGGACCTTGCCGAGGTGGTTGGGGTACTGCGCAGCGAGTTGCAGAAGCTGTTGGCGCTGTGAAGCGACAAGCCGATGGAGTGGAAGGGACGGATGGTGCGCAACGACTTCGGGCTCAGCCATATTTGCTATCAATTCGATAGCTGCTACGGCATTTTTTTCTAGCGCCTGGGGCACATTTCGCATTGAATCGCAGCCCCACACTGTCCCAGCATCATCCCCAGACACTCCACGCCCTCAAGCAGGCAACCGCACCGCCGCCTCCCGCAACGCCTCGGCAAACGCCATCGCCGCCGGCTTTTGCTGCGTGCCCCGGCGGTAGGCCAGGTACAAGTCCAGGTGCACCACGGGCTCGCGCAGCATGGCGACGCCCAGGCCCTGGCGCAGGCATTCTTCCAGCGCGAACGAGGGCACGATGGCGCTGCCACGGCCTGCGCGCACCATGCCGATAAGGGTGCCGATGAGGTTCATGCGGGGGCGCTCCTGGTGGGCCAGGCCCAGGCGGGAGAGCTGCTTTTCAATCACCACCTGGATGGGGTTGTCCGATGGCAGGCTGACCAGGGGCACGTCTTTGAGGCGGCTCCAGGGCTGGCTGTCGGACAGCTGGCCGCTGGTGTGCGCCGCATCGGGCGGGCTGATGCGCATGAGGCGGAACTTGCACAAGGGCTGGCGCGACAGCCCGACGGCGGGTTTGACGAAGAAGCCAAACCCGATGTCGGCCTCGCCGTCGAGCACGCGCTGGCGCACGGTGCTCACCTCGACATCGCTGAGCTGCACCTGCACGCCAGGGTGGCTTTGCGCAAAGCCGCGAATCACCTCGGGCAGCAGGCTGGCCGAGATCATGGGCGTGGCCGCCACCAGCAGGCGCGAGCGCACGGCGGCCTCGTTGCCGTCCAGCACGGCGCCCAGGGCGCGCAGCTCGCCCACCACGCGCTCGGCCACGGGCTGCAGGCGGCGCCCGGCGTCGGTCAGCGTGATCGACCGGGTGGTGCGGTCAAACAGGCGGGCGCCCACCTGGTCTTCCAGCTCCTTGACCAGCATGCTCATGCCCGAGGGCGACAGGTGCACCTGCTCTGCCGCCTTGGCAAAGCTCTGCAGGCGCGTCACCTCCAGAAAAGCGTGGAGCTGGCGGGTGCTGACATTCATCAGCTTTGATGAAGAATTCATCAGAATTTTCCGTTTGATCAATATCAAGAGTGTCGTTGTAATTGTCCTGCAACGCCCTTCCAACGAGTAGGGCCTGTTAACACTGTTTTCAGGGTCGCGAAGGCCCTTGCCGTTGCGTCAATCTAGGCGCGCGACGCCGCGTGTGCCCTTGCACACGCAAGGAGCGCAACGACGAGTGGCGCACCGGTAAGGGCCTTCCCTTTGGGTTGCCCGGCATGGGGGCTGTCTGCGGCGTTGTCCGCGCTTGCAAGGTACCTACCTTGCTGCGCACGGGCGCCTTGCATCCAGCCCCCATGCCAGGCAACGCGATCCCCGAAAACAGTGTTAACAGGCCCTAGAAAGACAAGCCCCATGCCCCACCTGCCCACCCTGCGTGCCAACGCGCACCCGCCCTCCCCCCAACGCCGCAGCCTGGTGCTGGGCGCGCTGGCCGCCACGGCTGCAGCCGTCACGCCCAGGGCCTGGGCGCAGACGGGGGCCGATGCGCCGGTGCGGCTGGTGGTGCCATTCACGCCCGGCACGGGCATCGACCTCATTGCACGGCAGATTGCACAGCCGCTGTCTGACCGGCTCAAGCGCCCGTTTTTTGTGGAGAACAAGGCGGGTGCGTCCGGCATCATCGGCACGCAAGAGGTGGTGCGCGCGGCGCCCGACGGCACCACGCTGCTGGTCAGCGTGAACACGCTGGTGATGAACATGGCGCTGTACCCCAAGCAGGGCTTCAACCCGCTGACGGACCTGGTGCCCGTGAGCCAGACGAGCTGGGGGCAGCTGCTGCTGGTGGCATCGGCGGGGTCGAAGATCGAATCGCTCAAGGACCTGATGGACCGCGCCCGGGCCAAGCCCGGCTCGCTCAACTACGGCTCGCCCGGTGCGGGCACGCCGCACCACCTGGCCATGGAGCTGCTGAAAAACCGGGCCAAGATTTCGCTCACCCACATCAGCTACCGGGGCACCGCCCCGGCTGTGACAGACCTGCTGGGCGGGCAGATCGACGCGATGTTCTTGCCCATCCACGTGGCCTTGCAGCACGTGAAGGCGGGCAAGCTGAAGGCGCTGGCCATCAGCTCGGACACGCCCCACCCGCTGCTGCCCGAGGTGCCGTCACTCGGCACCCTGAAGCTGGGCGACCTGAACGTGGACATGTGGTACGGCGTGTTTGCCCCCGCAGGCACACCCCGCGCCATGGTGGACAGGCTCAACGCCGAGCTGCGCGACGTGCTGGCCTCGCCTGCCGTGGCCAAGTCGTTCGAGACCCAGGGCATGACGCCCGCCCACAGCTCGCCAGACGCCTTCCAGAAGCTGGTGACGGCAGATGCCAAACGCTGGGCCGACCTGATCAAGGCCCAGGGCATCACCGCAGAGTAATGACTAGTACATCACCGCAGCCCGTACCGCACACCAACAACATGAACCAGCAAGCAACCGTGGCGCAACAACAAGACGCCGAAGTGATCATCGTGGGCGGCGGCCCGGTCGGCATGGGCCTGGCCATTGAGCTGGGCCAGCGCGGCGTGAGCGTGATCGTGGTGGAGCGCTATGTGCAGCCCCAGCCCATCCCCAAGGGGCAGAACCTCACGCAGCGCACCATGGAGCACTTTCACTTCTGGGGTGCTGAAAAGCAGCTGCGCGCGGCGCGCACCATTCCGGTCGAATACGGCATTGGCGGCCTGACCGCACATGGCACGCTGCTGGGGCCCTACAGCTACGACTGGCTGCAGCGCGACCTGGTCAAGCCGTATTACTTCACGGCCAACGAGCGCCTGCCGCAGTACGCCACCGAGGCGGTGCTGCGCCAGCGTGTGGCCCAGCTGCCATCGGTGCAGACGGTGTACGGCTGGGAGACCGGCAACGTTGTGCAGGACGACGATGGCGTGTCCGTCACCATTCAGCAACGCGGCGACAGCAGTGCCGAGCGCGTGCTGCGCGGCGCCTATGTGGTGGGGTCGGACGGGGCGCGGTCGGTGGTGCGCGAGCAAGCGGGCATCACCCACACCCGCACGGACCACGACCGCATGATGGTGCTGCTGGTGTTCAAGTCGCAAGGCCTGCACCAGTTGCTGGAGCGCTACCCCGGCAAGTCTTACTACAACGTGCTGCAGCCCGAACTGAAGGGCTACTGGAAGTTTCTGGGCCGGGTGGACCTGGGCAGCACCTGGTTCTTTCACGCCCCGGTGCCGCCAGGCACCACCAAGGACAACTTTGACTTTGCCGCCTACCTGCACGAGGCGGTGGGCGCGGAGTTTGAGGTGGAGTTTGAGCACATCGGCTTTTGGGACCTGCGCTTCATGCTGGCCGACAGCTACCGCAAGGGCCGCATCTTCATCGCGGGTGATGCCGCCCACAGCCACCCGCCCTACGGCGGCTATGGCGTGAACTCGGGCCTGGAAGACGCGCGCAACCTGGGCTGGAAGCTGGCCGCCGTGCTGCAAGGCTGGGGCGGCGAGCGCCTGCTGGACTCTTACGACGCCGAGCGGCGCCCGGTGTTTGCGTCCACCATCAACGACTTCATTGCGCGGTCCATCGAGACCGACAAGGAGTTCTTGGACACCCACGACCCGGCGCGGGACCAGGCCGCGTTTGAGGCCGCGTGGCAGGCGCGCGCGCAGGGTGCCGTGGGTGAGGTGCATGCGTTTGAGCCGCACTACGAGGGCTCGGGCATCGTGTGGGGCAGCGAGGGCCGCGCCAGCAGCGCCAAGGGATCGCACCGGTTTGAGGCGCGGCCTGGCCACCACCTGGCACCCGCCACGCTGCCCACCGGACGCAATGTGTTTGAGGAACTGGGCCCGGGCTTTTCGCTGCTGGTGGTGGGCGGCGATGGCGCCCACGCGCCATCGGTGCAGGCCTTTCGCGAGGCGGCGGCGGGCCTGGGCCTGCCCCTGCGGCTGGTGGACTGTGGTGACGGGGGCGAAGGCACCGAGCCTGCGCGCTATGGCGCACCGCTGGTGCTGGTGCGGCCCGACCAGTTTGTGGCCTGGACGGCGCCTGCTGGCGGCCCCGTGGTGACCGCCGAGCAAGCCCGCGACGTTCTGGCACGCGTGGCGGGGTAACCGCACGGGCGAGGCCGCTGCGTTAGCGGCAACGACCCAGCCCGGGAGTGATCCAGGCCGGGGCGCTACGCAGCCAATCGCTCAGGCGGCCTTGCGCAACGCGGCGGGCGCCACCGGTGTCTGCTGTCCGTCGCGCTCTGCCACCTTGGCGCGCACCAGGGGCAGCAGCTCGCGGCCGTACTCGATGGCGTCCACCAGCGGGTCAAAGCCACGGATCAGGAAGGTGGTGATGCCCAGGTCGTAGTACTTGAGCAGTGCGTCGGCCACCTGCTCGGGCGTACCCACCAGCGATGTGGAGTTGGACCGGCCGCCCAGCTCGCGCGCAATGGCCGTCCACAGGCGTTCGTCCACACGGTCGCCTTTGGCAGCGTCGGCCAGCAGGCGCTGCGCGCCCTCGCTCTGCTGCGGGCCCACGCCGCGCGAGTAGCCTTGGCTCACACGCAAACGGCGCGTGTCTTCCAGAATGCGCTCGGCCTTGGCCCAGGCTTCGTCCTCGGTCTTGCCCAGGATGGGGCGGAACGAGATGCTGAAGTCCACATGCCGGCCCTGCAAGGTGGCCTCGGCGCGCACACGGCGCACCAGGTCGCCCGCCTGGGCCAGCGACTCGCCCCACAGCGCATACACGTCGGCATGTTTGCCGGCCACCTGCAGCGCGGGTGCAGAGGCACCACCAAAGTAGATAGGCACGCGCTGGCCTTGCAGGGGCTTGACTTCCGACACCACACCCTTGGCGCGGTAGTAGGTGCCTTCGTGGTCAAAGGGTTTGTCTTCGGCCCACACGCGGCGCAGAACGGTGAGGTATTCGTCGGTGCGCGCATAGCGCTCGTCGTGGTTCAGGAAGTCGCCATCGCGCTGCTGGTCTTCGTCCGAGCCGCCGCTGATGTAGTGCACGGCCAGGCGGCCGTTGGTGTAGTGGTCCAGCGTGGCCAGCTGGCGCGCGGCCAGCGTGGGCGCCACAAAGCCGGGGCGGTGCGCCAGCAGGAACTTGATCTTGTCGGTGACCGATGCCGCGTACGTGACGGTCAGCAGCGTGTCGGGGCTGGACGAGCTGGCAGGCACCAGGATGCGGTCAAACCCCGCGTGCTCGTGCGCTTGGGCAAACACGCGCACATAGGCGGGGTCCACCGCCGGGCCCTTGCGGGCGATGGTTTCAGAGACTTCGTGCGGCTGGATCATGCCGATGAACTGGACGGGCATAGCGGGCTCCTGTGGCGATGGGGTGAAACAAGGTTGGGTGAATGGTTGGCAACGTCACGCGTGCGGGACTGCAGCCATGATCTGCCCGCCCCTGGCGCGCGCCAACGAAGAAAAACGCGTTTGCAAAGTTGTGCGGCGCATAGGCCCCGCTGAACACGGCGATGGGGTGCACCGCCGGCGTGCGCGCCGCTATGCTGTGGCGGGTTGCCATCCAGACTCCGCCGCCTGGTCGCCAGCGTCGGCATGGTCGGCCAGTGCGTTGCCGACCTGAACGCCTGGCCCTGGCCTCTGACCGCTGGCTCCTCACTCCTCACAATGGCCAGCCCGCTTCGCATCCAGAAAGGACCCCACCCACCATGCTCTCGCACGTTTTTGTTGGCATCACAGATTTCGAGCGCGCCCTGGCGTTCTACCGGCCGGTGCTGGCCTCGTTGGGCATTCAGGAGCGCTTTTGCGAAGCCGAGCGACCCTGGGCGGGCTGGGAATCCACCCCCGGCCCCCGGCCGCTGTTTGTGATTGCCCGCCCGTTCAACGGCGAGGTGCCCCACCCTGGCAACGGGCTGATGGTGGCCTTCATGGCCGCCACGCGCAGCCAGGTGGACGCGGCCCACGCGCTGGCGCTGAGCCTGGGCGGCCAGTGCGAGGGCCGCCCCGGGCTGCGGCCCGAGTACCACGCCAACTACTACGGCGCGTATTTTCGGGACCCGGACGGCAACAAGCTGTGTGTGGCGTCGCACGGGCAGGCGTAGCGCAGGGTGGCGCCGGGCGGGCGGGAGCCCCCTGCGCTGCCTATTGGAGGAAAAATCGCCTCAAGCGCTAGTCGATAAAGCGCTGGCAGCTATTCTTTTGAGAGCAACCGGAACGCGGCCCAGGCGTGCGCTTGCAGCCCGCTGCCGACACGCTGGTGGCAGGCACTGTCAGTGCGGGAAGCCGCCCCGCACCAGCCGCACGGGCTCTGCGTCCATGCGGCGAATCAGCGCCAGCAGGCCATCGCCCGCAGCGTTGGCCGCTACATCGGCAGAAGGCAGCTGCTGGGCCGCTGGCGCAGTGCGGCAGACCAGATCGTCCTCCGACCATGCGGCCTTGCCCGGCTGGCCCCGTGCGCGCAGCCAGCCCGCGCGGTCTGCGATGAGCTGGTAGCCGGGCAGGTCGCTGGCGGGCACCCCCAGCACCAGGGCCAATGCCAACGGCGCTGCGGTATCTGTGGTCAGGCATTCCGCATCGGCGGCAGCAGCATCGGGAGTGTGCGGCGCGCCGGGCCCG
>NZ_JADHVT010000027.1 GCF_016783915.1 Acidovorax sp. | reverse complement strand
TCGAGCGTGATGTCATCAAACCCAGGCAGGCCGGGGATGTAGTCGGCCAGCGCGCAGTCGGTCTTCATGGTGACGAGCTGGCGGCTCAAGGCCAGCTGGCCGCTGGCAATCGCCTCGCGCAGGTTGTTGCCCGCCACGCCCTTGATGGCGTCGGCGTTGGCAATCAGGTTGTCGAGCGAGCCGTATTCTTCCAGCCACTTGGCGGCCGTCTTGGGCCCTACCTTGGTCACGCCGGGCACGTTGTCCACGGTGTCGCCCACCAGGGCCTGGTAGTCCACCATCAGCGTGGGTGGCACGCCAAACTCTGCCGTCACGCCCGCCACATCGCGGCGCTTGCCGCTCATGGTGTCGATGATGGTGATGTGCTCGTTGACCAGCTGGCTCAAGTCTTTGTCGCCGCTGGACACGATGACTTCAATGCCCTGCGCTGCGGCCATGTGGGCCAGGGTGGCGATCACGTCGTCGGCCTCCACGCCGGGCACGGCCACTACCTTCCAGCCCAGCAAGTCCACCACCTGGTGGATGGGCTCGATCTGGCTGCGCAGGTCGTCGGGCATGGGCGAGCGCGTGGCCTTGTATTCGGTGTACAGGGCGTCGCGGAAGGTGGGGCCCGAGGCGTCGAACACGCAGACGGCGTAGTCGGCCACCACCTCTTTGCGCAGGGCCTGCATCATGTTGATCATGCCGCGAATGGCGCCTGTGGCTGCACTGCTGGGGTCGCCCGGCACGGCCCGGAGGTCGGGCATGGCGTGGAAGGCGCGGTAGAGGTAGCTGGAGCCATCCACCAGCACCAGGGTCTTTTTGTTGCTCATGCGGCAATTGTGCACGGGCAGCGCCCGCCGGGCGGCGCTCTACAATCGCCCGATGCGCGCTGTTCACCTTCTCCTGCTGCTGGGCATGGCCTGCGGCAATGCCCTGGCCCAAACCCCGTCTCCATCCCCTGCCCCGACCGCCTCAGGCACTGGCGCACAGCGCGAGGCGCTGCCCGATCCCGAGCCCCTGTCTGGCCGCACCAACCAGCGCACGGAGCGCATCCAGATCGAAGACGCAGGCAGCCGTGTGGATGAGCTGCGGGTAGGCGGGCAGACCCAAAATATCTCGGTGCAGCCCAAAACCGGCAGCCTGCCCGCCTACGAAGTGCAGTCGCCTGACGGCGCGCGCAGCCGCGCTGGCGGCAACAATGGCGCAGAGACCACCACGGCACCCCGCGTCTGGAACGTGTTCAAGTTCTGATGGTCTGCAGGGTGGCACGCACACACTGCGCTGCCACCGGTTAAGCCTCCTCCCGCCGCCTGCTGTTTAGCCCCTCTCCTTCTCATTTCTTCGACCCCTGAGCGATGGCCGTTTTTACCGAAGTCTCCAATCCCGAGGCGCGCGAGTTGCTGCGCCGTTTGCAACTGGGCGAGCTGGTGGAGCTGCGCGGCATCGAGGGTGGCATCGAGAACACCAACTACTTTCTGACCAGCGACCAGGGCGAGTTCGTGCTGACGCTGTTCGAGCGCCTGACGGCCGAGCAACTACCGTTTTACCTGTACCTGATGAAGCACCTGGCGCACGGCGGCGTGCCCGTGCCTGACCCGCGTGCCGACAAGAACGGCGACATCCTGCACACCGTGTGTGGCAAGCCTGCCGCCGTGGTCAACAAGCTGCGCGGCAAGAGCCAGCTGGCGCCACAAGGCGTGCACTGCGCCGCAGTGGGCACCATGCTGGCCCGCATGCACCTGGCAGGCCGCGACTTTGACCGCCACCAGCCCAACCTGCGCGGGCTGCCCTGGTGGAACGAGACGGTGCCGGTGGTGCTGCCCCACATTGACGACGCCCAGGCCGCATTGCTGCGGTCCGAGCTGGCCTACCAGAACCACGTGGCCGCCAGCTCCGCCTATGCCGCCCTGCCGCGCGGGCCCGTGCATGCAGACCTGTTCCGCGACAACGTGATGTTCGAGGGTGAAGAGCTGACAGGCTTCTTCGACTTCTACTTTGCAGGTGTGGACACCTGGCTGTTTGACCTGGCCGTGTGCCTGAACGACTGGTGTATCGACCTGCCCACCGGCACCCACGACGCCGAGCGCGCCACGCGCATGCTGGACGCCTACCAGGCCGTGCGCCCGCTGACGGCCGCCGAGCGCGAGCTGCTGCCCGCCATGCTGCGCGCCGGGGCGCTGCGGTTCTGGATCTCGCGCCTGTGGGACTTTTACCTGCCGCGCGAGGCCTCCATGCTCAAGCCCCACGACCCCACGCACTTCGAGCGCGTGCTGCGCGGGCGACTGGCCCTGCCCGTGCACGCGGGCTGATCCCACAACGGACGGGCAGCCTCTAACCCCTGGCCCAGCCACCGGTTTGGGGCAGTGGGGTAAATTCGACCTTATTCGCCCACTCAGCATCGAAAGCCGCTCGGCGCCCCTTATTGGCGCCGGGGCGCAGCCAGCGGTGCTGGGCCTCTCCTCCTTTCCAACGTATTCATGAAACTCCACATCGTTCCCGCACGCACCGGCATGGCCTGGGTCAAGCTCGGCGTCCGGGCGTTCTGGCGGCAGCCCATGGCGCTGGCTGCGCTGTTCTTCATGACCATGGCGGCGATGTCGCTGGCCACGATGATCCCGCTGGTGGGCCCAGCCATTGCACTGGTACTGCTGCCGTCGGCCACACTGGCCATGATGGTGGCGGCGGCGCAGGCATCGCAAGGGCGGTTTCCGATGCCCACGGTGCTGCTGGTGGCGTTTCGCACCGGGCGCGAGCGGCTGCGCGACATGCTGACACTGGGTGTGCTGTATGCGGTGGCTTTCCTCGGCATCATGGGCCTGTCGGCCCTGCTCGACGGCGGGCAGTTTGCACAGGTGTACCTGGGTGGCGCGCCCATGACCAAGGAGATCGCAGAGAACCCGGACTTCCAGCGCGCCATGTGGCTGTCGATGGTGCTGTACCTGCCGCTGTCGCTGCTGTTCTGGCATGCACCGGGGCTGGTGCACTGGCATGGTGTGCCGCCGGTCAAGGCACTGTTCTTCAGCATCGTGGCCTGCGTGCGCAACTTTGGCGCGTTCCTGGTTTATGGACTGGGCTGGCTGGGGGTGTTTCTGCTGGGCGGGTTGGTGGTCAGCATCGTGTCTGCACTGCTGGCCGTGGCGGGGCTGGCGGGATCGATGGCCGGTGGCATCATGGTGGGCGCCGCCATGATGATGGCGGCGATGTTCTTCACCTCGGTGGTCTTCACCTTCCGCGACTGCTTCGAGCCCCCATCCACCCCTGCGCAAGAAGAGGCGCCCCATGACAACCCGCCCCCCAATCCACCCGACACCCCCCCTGCAGGGCCGCTCTGACGACGAGCTGGTCTGGTTCCAGCGGCGCAGCGTGGTACAGGCCGCCGCGCTGTGGGTGGCAGGCGGTGGCTGGGCCGCCGCCCATGCCCAGGCGCGCAGCAACATCGTGGAGGTGCGGGGCGAGGTGCTGCGCAATGGCGAGCCCCTGACCGCGCAGCACACCATCAGCGCCAACGACCACATCGAAACTGGGCCCGGTGCCAGCCTGGTGTTCTCGGTGGGCGACAGCGCCATCATGGTGCGGCAGAACTCGCGCATGGCAATGGAGAGTGACACCCCCACGGCCGTCAAGCTCTTGCGCCTGCTCAGCGGTGCGGTGGCCACGGTGTGGGGGCGCGGCCCCGACCGGCAGATTGCGCTGCCCACCGCCACGGCTGGTATCCGCGGCACGGGGGTGTACGCCGAAGTGTTTGCCAACCAGGACCAGCGCGGCTACCTGTGCAACTGCTACGGCACGGTGGAGCTGACGGCGGGCGGCGAACGCCTGGTGAGCCAGTCCAGCTACCACCAGTCGTTCTGGGCCGAACCCGCGCCGCGCAACGGGCGGCTTCTGACACCGGCAGGCGCCATCAACCACACGGACGAAGAGATGGAGTTTCTGGCGGGGCTGGTCAACCAGCGCACCGCATGGCAGGTGTCGGGGCGCAAGGGCATCAAGGACGGCAGCGGTGGCGCGCCCGCACCCGGCAACGCCTACGGAACGGGCAACTCCTATGGTCCACCCGGCTCCAGAGACTGAGCGACACTGACCGTCCGGACAGGTGCAGCGACGGCTGCGCCCGTATGCCCTGGTGTGCCCTGGTGTCGCCACGCCATGTGCTGGGCATGGCGTCAAACCGTCACACAAACGTCAAACCATTGTCACGAGGCATTCCTAGGATCGCGGGCTGGATTCCATGCCACCCGCCCATCACGCCTTTCCAACAAGGCTCCAGGTCGGATCAAGGCGTGGCATGCCCGTTCGCATACCCACCTGGAAACACTCCGAAATGACCCAACCGACGATGCCCACCCGCCGCAAGGCCCTGCAACTGCTGGCCGGCGTTCCCATGTTGCCGCTCAGCGCCAGTGCCTCGGCCGCCTTGCTGACCGCCTGCGGTGGCAGCGACTCTGCAGCACCCAGCTTTGTGTCGGCCAGCTTCACGTCGATGGCTGCCCCCACCCTGGCCAACGCCGCCGCCATGGCCACGACCACCGTGGGCTCCACGCTCAACATCAAGCTCAGCGACGACTCGGTGCGCGCGTACCAACTGGCCTACCAGCCATTCTTCGTGACCGGCGACATGGTGTCCGACGGCAAGGGCGGCACCATCCTGTCGGGTGGCTACTACGACATCAACAACAAGCCCATCATCGACGCCACCGTGGCGGGCAAAGAACGCCACTTCTACTCCGACGCACCCGACGGCACCTCGCTGCTGACCGTGGCCAACCCCACCGTGACCGGCCTCAAGGGCAAGGCCGTGTTTGCCGTGGTGCAGTTTGAATACACCACCTGGGCCCAGGACGGCAAGACCGACATGTACGGCAAGCTGCCTTCTCCCATTGCCGTGCTGACGCTGGACCAGGACCAGACCACCGGCAAGCTGAGCCTGGTGAAGTACCACAACGTGGACACCTCCAAGGTGCACGGCCTGTGGATCACCTGCGGCGCCAGCCTATCGCCGTGGGGCACCCACCTGTCGAGCGAAGAGTACGAGCCCGACGCATTCAGCATCGCCAGCAACGCCATGTTCAAGGCCTACAGCCAAAACCTGTACGGCGACGAAACCAAGGCCAACCCTTACCACTACGGCCACATGCCCGAAGTGACGGTGAACCCCGACGGCACTGCCAGCATCAAGAAGCACTTCTGCATGGGCCGCATCTCGCACGAGCTGGTGCAGGTGATGCCTGACAACCGCACCGCGCTGATGGGCGACGACGCGACCAACAGCGGCTACTTTGTGTTTGTGGCCGACAAGGAGAAAGACCTGTCGTCCGGCACGCTGTACGTTGCCAAGGTGGGCAGCGGCTTCTCCATCGACCCCAAGGTGGGCACGGCGGCGCCCCTCACCTGGATCAAGATGGGCTCGGCCACCAGCGCCGAGATCGAGAACCTGGCCAACACGCTCAAGCCCACGGACATCATGACCGTCAAGAGCGCAGACCCGGCCGATGCCAGCTACACCAAGATTGTGGCCAACGGCAAGACCGAGTGGGTCAAGCTGAACCCCGGCATGGAGAAGGCCGCAGCCTTCCTGGAAACCCATCGCTACGCCGCCTACCTCGGCGCCAGCCTGGGCTTCACCAAGATGGAAGGCACCACCGTCAACGCCAAGGACAAGATTGCCTACTCTGCGCTGCAGAACATCCAATCGTCCATGGTGGCAGGCAACGCCGCCAACGTGCCGGGCAACGGCATCTCGGTGCCCAAGCAACTGGTGGCCGGCGCCGTGATGGCGCTGAACCTCAAGGGTGGCCAGAAGGACACCGCCGGCGGCACCATCAACAGCGAATGGATGCCCGTGGACACCAAGGTGCTGCTGGCCGGTGAAGACATCACCGCCGACGCCCTGGGCAACACGGCCAACCCCAACAACATCGCCAACCCGGACAACCTCAAGTTCTCCGAAAAGATGCGCACCTTGTTCATCGGCGAAGACAGTGGCCAGCACGTCAACAACTTCCTGTGGGCCTACAACGTGGACACCAAGCAGCTGTCGCGCGTGATGTCGATCCCTGCGGGCGGCGAATCCACCGGTCTGCACGCCGTGGACGAGATCAACGGCTGGACGTACATCATGAGCAACTTCCAGCACGCCGGTGACTGGGGCGCCATCCACAGCGTGGTGAAAGATACGCTCGATCCGATGATCAAGGCCAACTACAAGAACAAGAACGGCGCGGCCGTGGGCTACCTGACGGCAGCTGCCAAGCAGCCCAGCCTGAACCAGGGCTGAGCACCGGGCTGCGTCAGGCGCAGCCCGCTTGAACGACCAACGGGGCCTCAGGGCCCCGTTGTTGTTGGCGCATTACGCTATAGAATTAATAGCTACTCAAGCATATTTCAGTATCGCTACCGTCCTATTAGACATTCATCCAACTATTCAACCACCGTCAGCTTGGCCACCGACAGCGCCAGCCACTTGCTGGCGTGCACGGTCATGAGCTGCACGGCGTCTTGCCCGACCTGGGCGTGGTTGTCACCGGCTTAGAGCGCGGCGTGGATGAGGAAGGCGGTCAGAGGCGATATTGCAAACAGGCTCTAGCGCATCTTTCCGGAGCGCTGGGCCACATCCTGAAGGCTGGTACGCAACGCCAGCTTGCGCACAATGGCAGAGAAAGCGCGGGTGGGTGCCGATTCCCGCGCCATCGGCGACCACAGCATACCTGGGGTGCGAACGGGCGTTGGGCTCTCCAGCCGCACCATCACCAACCCCGAGGTGGGTGCAACCAGATTGGCCGCGACGATGGACGCAAGCCGTGTCTTGCCCACCAGTTCCATCATGGGTGCCAGGGTATTGATTTCGGCGACCACCTGGGGCTCTGCGCCACACGAGCGAAAGCACTCGTCCAGCATCTGCCGGGTGGCAAAACTCGCGGGCAGAAGCGCCATGGGCATGCGGTGCAGCTCCACCATGCGCAGGCGCTTGCGCCGTGCAAGGGGGTGGTCCTTGGCAACCACCAGCACCATTTCTTCGTTGTACAGCGGCTCAAACTGCAGCGGCCCCGGCACCGCGGGTCGGTACGCAATGCCCAGGTCCAGAGTGCCCTGCTGCAGGCGCGTGGCGATGTGGTCGGCCGAAAGTTCTTCCACCACCACCTTCACGCGCGGATGGCGCTCGTGAAAGCTGGCGATACACCCAGGAATGAATCCCAGGTTGAAGGTATGGGTGGAGCCAATGTGCAGTTCCCCCGTCACTTCCGAGCTGTTCTGTCGCAGGGCGCCCAGGCCCAGGTCGATCTCTTGCAGGGCCTTGGTGCAGTGGTGCAGGAACTCGTCGCCCGCCTCGGTCAGCGCCACGCGCTTACCCGTGCGATCGAACAGCGCCGCGCCGATCTCGTCTTCGAGCTGCTTGATCTGGTGCGACAGCGTTGACTGCGTCACATGCAGCCGCTCAGCCGCCCGCGTGAAATTGAGTGAGCCCGCCAAAGCGATGAAGTAGCGCAGATGCCTCAGTTCCATGATTGCCCGCCTGTGATCGATGTCATCGATGGTAACGATGAAAAACAATCATTTTCAAATATTCTGCGCGTCCCCTACAGTCCACCGCAAACCCTATCAGGGCTCAGTGGCTCCCACCGGTCCTACCGGTCGGACCGACCACACAACAGGAGACAAGCGGTGCAAAAAGTCCTCAGTGGCATCAAAGTGCTGGAGCAAGGCACGTTCATCACGGGACCCGCGGCGGGCATGTTCCTGGCCGACCTGGGAGCCGAGGTCATCAAGATCGAGCAGCCAGGCGCGGGCGACCCGTTCCGAGCCTTTCGGGGAGGGCTCTATAGCCCCCACTTCCAGACGTACAACCGCAACAAGCGGAGCATCACGCTCAACCCCAAGCTGCCCGAGGACGCAGCCGTATTCGACGAGCTGGTCAAGGATGCGGACGTGTATATCCAGAACTTTCGCCCCGGCGCGGCCGAACGGCTGGGTGCGGGCGAGACCCGGCTGCGCGGCCTGAACCCGCGCCTGGTGTACTGCGCGATCAGCGGCTTCGGGCAAAGTGGCCCCGCTGCCGGTCGCCCCGCCTACGACACGGTGGCGCAGGCCGCAAGCGGCTTTCTCAAGCTGCTGGTAAACCCGGCCAACCCCCGCGTGGTGGGGCCGGCCCTCGCCGATGCCATGACGGGCTTCTACGCGGCCTATGGCGTTCTGGGCGCCCTGGTGGAACGTGGCAGAACGGGCGTAGGCCGCAAGGTCGAAGTGTCCATGCTGGAAGCCATGTGCCACTTCAACCTCGACGCGTTCACGCACTACTTTTCCGAGAACGAAATCATGGGCCCGTACAGCCGGCCCAGCGTCTCGCAGTCGTACGTGCTCGAATGTGCTGACGGCCTGTGGATTGCGCTGCACATGTCTTCGCCCGAGAAGTTCTGGCAGGGCCTGGCCAACGCCATCGAGCGGCCGCACCTTTTCGACGACCCGCGCTTTGCGACGCGCGAGGCGCGCATCACCCACCAAGAGGATTTGATCGAACTGCTGGGCGAATTGTTCCGCCAGCAGACACGCGACACCTGGTGTGCCCGGCTGCAGGCGCAGGACGTGCCCCACGCCCCGATGTACGACACGCGCGAGGCCATGCAAGACCCGCAGGCCCTGCACCTGCAGCTGGAGGTGAGCGCGCCCCACCCCGAAGGCGGCGAGTGGCGCACCATCCGCTCGCCCTTGAGCTTTGACGGCGAGCGCGCACTGGAGGTCAGTGCACCACCCACGCTGGGGGCGGACAACGAGGCCATCGTGGGACCGATACGCCAGCGCCTCGGGCAAGCGCTCTGACCCGCAAGCCGAGCACAAGAACAGACAAGGAGACACGACACCATGACCCCATCGAACGAGAACGAGCTGACCCAGGCCGTGCTGCAGCGCCTGGATGGCGCCAGCGATCCGCGTTTTGCAGAGATCATGCAATCGCTGGTCACGCACCTGCATGCATTCATCCGCGAGGTGGACCTGAAGCCGGACGAATGGATGCAAGGTATCGAGTTCCTGACCGCCGTGGGTAAGGCCTGCACTGGCCAGCGGCAGGAGTTCATCCTGCTGTCGGATACGTTGGGCGCATCGATGATGGTGGTGATGCTTGACCAACTGCGCGCCACGGCCCATGCCAAGGGTAGCCAGCGCGTGACCGAAGCCACCGAGGCCACGGTGCAGGGGCCCTACTACTGGGAGGGTGCACCCGAACTGCCGCTGGGCGCCAACCTGTCCGAAGGCGTGAAGGGCGAGCCCACCTTCTACAGCGGCCGCGTGACCGATACACACGGCCAGCCCCTGGCAGGTGCGCTGCTCGACATCTGGTCGGGCGACGGCGAGGGCGTGTACGACATGCAGGTGGAGGGCTCTGGCATGGCCGCGCGCGCACGCATCCGCACCGATACGCAGGGCCGCTACTGGTTCTGGTCCATCCGCCCGAGCTTCTATCCCGTGCCGGTGGATGGGCCTGTGGGCCGCATGCTCGACGGCATGGGCCGCCACCCCAACCGTCCGGGCCACATTCACATGATGGTGTCCGCACCCGGGCATGCACGGGTCACCACCCATCTGTTCGTGGCCAACAGCCCCTACATCGACTCGGACGCCGTATTCGGCGTGCGGCCCAGCCTGATTGTGGACTTCGAGCAGCACCCCGCCGGCAAAGCCCCCGACGGCAGCGTGCAGGGCCAGCCTTACTGGTCAGCGCATTACGACTTCCGCCTCGAACCCCACCACGCCTGAAGAAGACGCCGGGAGCCACACCATGAAAATCGGAAAATCTACCGTCCCACGCACCGCCATCTGCACCTCCAACGAGCACACCATCGTCGTGCGCGGCGAGAACCTGTGCCAGGACCTGATCGGCCACATCTCGTTTGCCGACTACTTCTTCCTGCTGCTCACCGGCCGCCGGCCGGATAGGGCCTGCAGCGCGGTGCTCAACGCCACGCTGGTGGCGATTGCAGAACATGGTCTGGTGCCTAGTGTGCAGGCCAGCCGCATGACCTTTGCGGCAGCGCCCGACGCGCTGCAGGGCGCGGTGGCCGCTGGCATTCTGGGCTGCGGTTCAGTGATTCTCGGCGCGTCGGAAACCGCGGGCCGCATGTTCGCCGACGTGGCAGCGCGGATGGACTCCGGCGCCACAATGGACGAGGCGGCCACTGCGGTGGTCACCGAGCTCAAGGCAGCTCGCCGCTCCATCCCAGGCTACGGCCACCCACTGCACAAGGAAATGGACCCGCGTGTCGGCCGACTCATTGCCGTGGCCACCGAAGCAGACGCCGACTTACGCTACGTGCAGATCGCCCAAGCGCTGGAGAGGGTGATCCCCGGTATCGTGGGCAAGGAGCTGCGTCTGAACGTCTCGGCCGCCATCCCTGCGGTGCTGATGGGCGTGGGTTTCCCGGTGGCCTCGCTGCGCGGCGTGCCCATCCTGGCGCGCACGGCGGGCCTCATCGCGCATCTGGCCGAAGAGGCCGAAACGCCGAGCGGCTTTGCGCTGTCCTACCAGGCCACGCGCGAACTGCAGTACGACGGCAGCGTGCCCGAAGGATTTGGAGAAGTCGCATGACTGGGCGCCGCCAAATCCTTGCAGCCACCGCCCTGGCCCTGCTGGCCAACGGGGCCCTGGCCCAGGGCAATGGCCGTCCCATCAGGCTGGTGGTTCCGTTTGCGGCCGGCACCTCCACCGACATCGTGGGCCGCATACTGGCTGAGGCCCTGGGGCGGCAGCTCGCGCAGACCGTGATCGTGGAGAACAAGCCCGGCGCAGGCGGCACCATCGGCAGCGAGATGGTGGCGCGTGCCGGTGCGGACGCCAACACGCTACTGCTGGGCACTGTAGGCACACACGCCATCAACCCGTCGCTGTACAAGAAGCTGACCTACCAGCCGTTGCGTGACTTTGTGCCACTGGGTTTTGTGGGCGCCACGCCCACCCTGCTGGTGGTGCCTGCCAGTGCACCATGGAAGGGCGTGGCTGACCTGCGCCAGGCCAGCGGCAAGGCCGTGAGCTTCGCCTCTGCAGGCAACGGCACCTCGGGCCACCTGGCAGGCGAAACGCTCAATCTCCGCCTCGCCAAGGACTTTGTGCATGTGCCGTACCGCGATGGCGCGCAGGCACTGACCGAGGTGATGGCCGGCAACGTGCAGTTCATGTTCTACCACCCGGCGGCCGTGCTACCGCACATCCGCGCGGGCAAACTGCGCGCGCTGGGCACATCGAGCGCCCAACGCAGCACAGCCGCACCCGACGTCCCCACGCTCGCCGAGCAAGGCGTTCCCGGCTTCGACCTGGTGGCCTGGTTCATGCTGTATGCGCCCGTCACGATGCCCGCTGCACTGAGAGACCCGTTGCGCGAGGCCACGCAGGCTGCGCTGGTCCAGGCAGAGGTGCGCGAGAAACTGGTGGCGCAAGGCATTGAACCCACAACGATGAGTGCCGCAGAAATGGCCAGCTTTGCCGCGGCGGAGATCGCTAAATGGGGCGAGGCGGTGCGGCGCTCGGGCGCGCAGGTCGACTGACGCCAGGAGACGGCTATGCACCCCCACCCCACCAGCCCGCCTGCAGGGATCAGCGCGGAGGCTCTGGCGCAACTGTTCACCCATGCCCGGACTTGCGCGCAGTTCGACCCCACGCCCATTCCCCGCACCACGCTGGAACAGCTGTATGCACTGGCGAGCCTGGGCCCCACCTCCATGAACTGCCAGCCCGCGCGTTTTGTTTTTGTGGTCAGCGAAGTGGCGCGCAAGCGGCTGCTGCCACATGTGGCGCCTGGCAACCGCGACAAGGTGAGCGCAGCACCGGTCACCGTGATCGTGGCGCGCGATACCCGCTTCTACGAGTGGATGCCCACCCTGTGGCACATGCCCGGTACGCAAGAAAACTTTGAGCGCGACCCAGCGCTTGCGCGCGCCACCGCGCAACGCAATGCCACGCTCACCGGCGGGTACCTGATCCTGGCCGCGCGTGCGCTGGGGCTGGCCTGCGGCCCGATGAGCGGCTTCGATGCCCAAGGGGTGAACGACAGCTTTTTCAGTGATGGGCGCTGGGAGGTTGATTTCCTCCTCAACGTCGGCTTCGCCGCGGGCGCTCCGGCGCGCCCCCGCGCAGTCAGACTCGATTTTTCACAAGCCTGCGCCGTAGCGTGACCAGGCACAGCGCTGCCCGAAAGGAGTAACGCCATCGATTGACCCAAGACGATGCAGACAGGGGCGATGTGAATTCTGGCGAGGCCGGGAGCCCCACCCACGAACGCCCCGCACGCAGTGCAAGAGACGAAGCAACAACATAGCGGGCTCGAACCCGCACAAGGAGACAAGAATGCGTTTGAGAATCCGGATGACTGTGGGCCTGGCAGCTAGCCTGGTCGTAGGCCTGGGCAGCAGCCTGTTGACCGCGCCCGCCCATGCGCAAGGCGCTGAGTGGCCGAACAAGCCCATCAAGATCGTGGTGGGGTTCGCTCCGGGCACCCCACCCGACATCTTTGCCCGCATGTACGGCGAGTACGCGGGCAAAAAACTCGGCGTTCCCGTGGTGATTGACAACAGACCCGGCACGGCCGGCAACCTCGCGTCAGACACCGTGGCCAAATCGGCACCGGATGGTTACACCTTCCTGTACAACCTGTCCACGGCGTTCACGATCAACCCGTACATCTACAGCAAGCTGCCCTTCGACCCCGACAGGGACTTGGTGCCGGTGGCCACGACCATGCGTCAGGGTCTGGTACTCATCGCCACTAACAAATTCCCGGCCAAGACCATCAAGGACCTTGTGGCGGCCGCCAAGGGCAAGCCGGGCGTCTACTCGCACGCTTCATACGGAGCTGGCAGCCCGTCGCAGCTGATCGTGGAATCCCTCAAGGACGAGGTGGGTATCGACATGCTGCATGTGCCTTACCGTGCAAGCCCCATCGCTGACCTGGTGGGTGGGCAAGTGGACACGCTCATGGAGCCGATTGCCACGGGCTACCCACTGATCAGCAGCGGGAAGGTACAGGCGCTGGCTTACTCGGGGCCCACACGCCACCCCGCGCTGCCCGATGTGCCTACGTTGTCCGAGGTGATGTCCGGCTTCTCGATGATGTCCTGGCACGGCATCTGGCCGCCGGCCGCCACACCAGTGCCTATTTTGACCCGCTTCAATGCGCTGCTGGTGGAGGCGAGCAAGGACCCCGATCTGTCGCGCCGCATCCGGGACCTCAACAGCGAGCCGCTGGGCGTGTCGCGCACCGAAATGGCAGCAATGGTGCGCCGCGATGCGGACATCTACAGCCGCGTGGTCAAGGCGCGCAACATCAAGGTGGATTGACCCACAACAGCCTCGCTGCTCTGCACGGGGCCACAGACCTGTGCAGCACTAGCGGCAAGGGTGCCGATGTGGCAGCAGGGCAGCCGTGTAACCTTACAGCCCCGGAGCAAAAGCCCCGACCTTGGTGGGCAGCCACGGGTCGGGCACACGCCAACCACTGCAGCCAAACCCGTGGCTCGGGTATTGGATTTACTCCACCACCGTCAGCTTGGCCACCGACAGCGCCAGCCACTTGGTGCCGTGGCGCGGAAAGTTGACCTGTGCACGTGCGTCGTCGCCCGTGCCTTCAATGGCCAGCACCTTGCCCTCTCCAAACTTGGTGTGGAACACGGCAATCCCTGCGCGCAGGCCGTGGGACGGCGCGGCCTTCTGCGCAGGCACGGGGGGGCTGGCAAACGTCTCGGACTTGAAGCCAAATTGGCCTCTTGCGCTAGCCGAATATGCCCCGGATGCTCCTGAATAAGGAGCAGAACCCGGCTGGTAAGACCCAAACCCCTGCTGCTTGGGCGTGATCCACTTGAGCGCCGCTTCGGGCAGCTCGTCAAAAAACCGGCTCTTGATGTTGTAGCGCGTTTGCCCGTGCAGCATGCGCGTCTGCGAGTGGCTCAAGTACAGGCGCTTGCGCGCGCGGGTGATGGCCACGTACATCAGGCGGCGCTCCTCCTCCAGGCCGTCGCGGTCGCTGGCGGAGTTCTCATGGGGGAACAGGCCCTCCTCCATGCCACCGATGAACACGCAGTCAAACTCCAGCCCCTTGCTGGCGTGCACGGTCATGAGCTGCACAGCGTCTTGCCCGGCCTGGGCCTGGTTGTCGCCCGCCTCTAGGGCGGCATGGGTCAGGAAGGCTGCGAGGGGCGAGAGGGTTTCGCCGGTGTCGGCATCCACAATGCCGGGCACGGCGGGTTTCAGAGGTTCGTCCAGCACCGGTGCGTTGGGGTCCAGCCCCTGGCTGACCGCGCTCTGGGTCAGCGGCGTGCCATGCTCATCCAGCGGCAGCGCCACGGCATCGCGGCCAAAGCCCTCTTGCGTGACAAAGCTCTCGGCGGCGTTGACCAGTTCTTCCAGGTTTTCGATGCGGTCGGCGCCTTCCTTTTCGGTGCGAAAGTGTTCCACCAAGCCCGTGGATTCGAGCATCTGCTCGATGATGCCGCGCAGGTTCAGGCCCTGCGTCTGCTCGCGCAGCACATCCACCATGGCCACAAACGCGCCCAGGTTGGCGCCCGCCTTGCCGGGCACGGCGCTCACCGCGTCGTGCAGCGAGCAGCCCGCGGCGCGGGCAGCGTCTTGCAGCACCTCGATGCTGCGCGCGCCAATGCCACGCGGCGGAAAGTTGACCACGCGCGTGAAGCTGGTGTCGTCGTGCGGGTTCTCCAGCAGACGCAGGTAGGCCAGTGCGTGCTTGATTTCAGCGCGTTCAAAAAACCGCAGGCCGCCATACACGCGGTAGGGCACGCTGGCATTGAACAGTGCCGATTCGATCACCCGGCTTTGTGCGTTGCTGCGATAAAGCACTGCAATCTCTTTGCGCTCAAAGCCGTCATTGCGCACCAGTTGCTTGATCTCATCCACCATCCACTGCGCCTCGGCCAGGTCGGAGCTGGCCTCGTACACACGCACGGGCTCGCCCGCGCCCTGCGTCGTACGCAGGTTCTTGCCCAGGCGGCGGCTGTTGTGGCTGATGAGGGCATTGGCCGAGTCAAGGATGTTGCTGTAGCTGCGGTAGTTCTGCTCCAGCTTGATCTGGCGTTGCACATCGAACTCGCGCACAAAGTCGGTCATGTTGCCCACGCGCGCGCCACGGAAGGCGTAGATGCTCTGGTCGTCGTCGCCCACTGCGATCACGCTGCCGCGCGCTTCAAAGCGCCCGCCCACGTCGTTACCCGCCAGCTGCTTGAGCCAGGCGTACTGCAGCTTGTTGGTGTCCTGGAACTCATCGACCAGGATGTGCGCAAAGCGGCGCTGGTAATGCTCGCGAATGGGGTCGTTGTCGCGCAGCAGCTCGTAGCTGCGCAGCATCAGTTCGCCAAAGTCCACCACGCCCTCGCGCTGGCATTGCTCTTCGTACAGCTGATAGATCTCGACCTTCTTGCGGGCGTCGCTGTCGTGCGCCTCCACGTTGGCGGGGCGCAGGCCTTCTTCCTTGCAATTGGCAATGAAATACGCCAGCTGCTTGGGTGGAAAACGCTCATCGTCCACGTTGTGCTGCTTGCAAAGGCGCTTGATGGCCGAGAGCTGGTCCTGGGTGTCGAGGATCTGGAACGACTGCGACAGCCCCGCCGCCTTGTGGTGCGCGCGCAGCAGCCGGTTGCACAAGCCGTGGAAGGTACCGATCCACATGCCGCGCACGTTCACCGGCAACATGGCCGACAGACGGGCCACCATCTCCTTGGCGGCCTTGTTGGTGAAGGTGACGGCCAGGATACCGCCCGGCGTGGCGTAGCCGTTCTGCAGCAGCCAGGCGATGCGGGTGGTAAGCACCCGGGTCTTGCCCGACCCGGCCCCCGCCAGGATGAGGGCATGGCCTGCGGGCAGCGTCACCGCAGCCAGTTGCTCGTCATTCAGGTTAGTCAGAAGGGGGGATGCAGCCGAGGGCGCACCGGAGTGTGGGGGCACCAGCGCATCTGGCACACCCGAAAACGGGTCTTGTGGGAACATCCAGCCATTGTAGAAAGCCCCTGCCCCACGCTGCCCCACACCATGAAAAACATTGCCCTCACCCTGGCCAGCCTGTGGCTTGCACTGGCGCATGCCCCCCAGGCGCTGGCCCAGGCCAGTTGCAGCAGCGACGGCACCCCCAGGCCTTTGGCCGTGTTCGAGCGATTCATCAGCGCCGACTGCGAGGCCTGCTGGGGCGATGCTGCCACCCCGGCACCGTCGGCCAACGCAGGTGCCATGGTGCTGGACTGGATCGTGCCCGGCAAGACGGGCGATGAAGCCCCCTTGTCGGCTGCGGCCACAACCGATGCTCTGCCGCGCCTGAAGGCCCTGGGGCGCAAGCCGCCCATTTCCACCGATGTGTATGTCACACCAGTGGATGGAGCGGCACGCGGCCGGTTGCGCGTGGCCCACGGGGTGGCGTTCAATGACTATGTGGGCACAGGTATCAACTTCACCCCCTCCCCCGTGGCGCCACAGCGCAAGGCTGCTGCCACGCCCCTTGCCTTTCGCCTGCTGCTGGTGGAGGCCATCCCCACAGGCACCGACGGCACGGTGGTGCCCCGTTTCATCGTGCGCAACCAGTTCGAGGGCACCTGGCCCCAGGCATACCGGGCCGCAAGCAGCAAAGGCAAGCCGTGGGCATGGATGGAGACCCGCTCCATGCGCATCCCCGATGGCGCGCAGGCCGAGCGGCTGCATCTGGTCGGCTGGGTGCAAGATGCCTCGGGCAGCATCGTGGCGGCCGCCCAATCCGTATGCAGGTAATACCGGGGCCGTTATGACGGCCATTTGGCAGGCGGGTAGAATCAAGCACCGGGCCCAAGTTTCTTGACGCCCGGTTTTTTGTGCCTGCGCTCAGCAGGGTTCGGAGTGACTCTCACGTTCACTCTCGCAAAGCCGGTCTGACAGCCAAGCGCCCACCGCCGTCGAAATAGTTTGGCGGCGTCCCTTTATGGAGCTTGGAATCTCATGGAAATCTTCGACTACGACAACATCCTGCTGCTGCCTCGCAAGTGCCGCGTGGAAAGCCGCTCGGAATGCGACGCCAGCGTGGAGCTGGGCGGCCGCCGCTTTCGCCTGCCGGTGGTGCCCGCCAACATGAAGACCGTGGTGGACGAAACCATCTGCACCTGGATGGCGCAGAACGGTTACTTCTACGTCATGCACCGCTTTGACCTGGACAACATCCAGTTCGTCAAGGACATGCACGCCAAGGGCTGCTACGCGTCGATCTCGCTCGGCGTCAAGCAACCCGACTACGACACGGTGGACCAGCTGGTGGCCTTGGGACTCACGCCCGAATACATCACCATCGACATCGCCCATGGCCATGCCGACAGTGTGAAGAACATGATTGGCTACCTCAAAAAGCACCTGCCCCAGTCGTTTGTGATCGCGGGTAACGTAGCCACACCCGAAGCCATCATCGACCTGGAAAACTGGGGCGCCGATGCCACCAAGGTGGGCGTAGGCCCGGGCAAGGTGTGCATCACCAAGCTCAAGACCGGTTTTGGCACGGGTGGCTGGCAGCTCAGCGCGCTCAAGTGGTGTGCCCGCGTGGCCACCAAGCCCATCATTGCCGATGGCGGCATCCGCAGCCACGGCGACATCGCCAAGAGCATCCGCTTTGGCGCCAGCATGGTGATGATCGGCTCGCTGTTTGCGGGCCACGAGGAGTCACCAGGCAAAACGGTGGAAGTGGACGGCGCGCTATTCAAGGAGTACTACGGCTCGGCCAGCGACTTCAACAAAGGCGAGTACAAGCATGTCGAAGGCAAGCGCATCCTGGAACCTATCAAGGGCAAACTGGCCGAGACGCTGATCGAGATGGAGCAGGACGTGCAAAGCTCCATCAGCTACTCGGGCGGCACCAAGCTGATGGACGTGCGCAAGGTCAACTATGTGATCCTGGGCGGCGACAACGCAGGCGAACACCTGCTGATGTAACCCAGAAGCCGGGCGCGGATTCCGGCGCGGTCAGGCCCGCAGCAGGTTCTGCGCCATGTGGTGCAGGTCATGGCCGGGCTTGGCCAGGGCATCCACGATGCTGAAGTGGTTCAACCCCGGCAAGGCCACGCTGCGGGGCACGAAATGGCTGCCCCAGGCGTCTTGCATGAGCTGGTTCTGGCGCAGGAACTCGGGGCTTTCATCGGCCCCGACGGCGCAATACAGTGTGCCGGTGGGCGGCTCCAGCAAACGCGCAGGGCTGCATTGCAGTACCTGCTGCTCGGTCAGGTGCAACACCGACTGGTACATGGGCGTATGCATGACGGGTTCGAGATCGTGCACCCCAGAGATCGACAGCGCATTGCGCACCAAGCCATCTGGCAAGCCCTTGCCGATGAGCGACCACACGCTGGTGAGCAGCAGCGCCGCCAGTTGCCCGCCAGCAGAATGCCCCGCCACGGTGATCCGCTGGGGGTCGCCACCATGGGCAGCAATGTGGTGCCACACCCAACCCAGAGCCTTCTCCATCTGCCGCGCGATGTGAGGAATGGTCACCGGCGCCTGCGGAGTGCCCGGGCACAGCGCGTAGTTCACCACCACCACACAAAACCCGGCCTGGGTGAAGGGCGGCGCGATGAACGAGTGATCGGATTTGTCGAGCGACCGCCAGTAACCGCCGTGGATGAACACCAGTACCGGCACCGGCCCACCCGCGGTGCGGGTGGACGGAAACACGTCCAGGGTTTCCCCGACACCTGTGCCATAGGTCACATCCAGCGCACAGGGGACATTGGCGCGTACCTGGGCCGAGTCTTGCGCCCAACGCTGGAAGTAGTCCATGTGGTCAGGGACCAGGGCGCGGTTGTTGTACATGCGCTCCAGCCAGGCGGGGTCATACAGGGGCAAGGTCATGGGCAGTGGTCTCCGTGTAGTGCAGGCTACATTCCGCGCGGTGGGGTGCGCCCTCTGAAGGCTCGGCAGGCACAGAAATGACGCTGGTGCTACAGAATCATCTGGCCAATCGCCGTACGCTGCAAGCTCCGTGACAGGCTGCAGCGCCAAAAAGGCACATGATGCCAACAGAGACGCCCTTGAATACCTTTTCGCAGCAGAGCAACGCCATGACCACCACACCGCTTCGCATCGCCGTTCTTGGCATTGGCATGATGGGGTTGCCCATGGCCAGGCGGCTCAGCGAAGCAGGCCACAGGGTGCACGCCTGGAACCGCACCCGCGCCAAGGCAGAACCGCTGACGCAATGGGGGGTGACCGTGCACGGCAGCCCTGCCGATGCCGTCAAGGACGCCTACATTGCCATCAGTCTGCTTGAGAACGGCCCGGTCGTGGGCCAGGTCCTGTTTGAACAGGGCACTGCCCGGGCGATGCGCCCAGGCGCTCTTTTCATTGACATGGCCTCCATACAGCCCAGCGAGGCCCGCGACCACGCGGCCCGCCTGGGCGAGCTGGGCCTGACCCACCTGGACGCACCGGTATCGGGTGGCACCGTCGGTGCCGAAGCTGGCACCCTGGCCATCATGGCTGGCGGACGGCCTGAAGACTTTGCCCGTGCCCGGCCCGTGTTCGCCTGCCTGGGGCGCGCCACGCATGTGGGGCCACACGGCGCCGGGCAACTGGCCAAACTTGCCAACCAGATGATCGTGGGCATCACGATTGGCGCCGTGGCCGAAGCGCTGCTTTTTGCCGCCAAGGGTGGTGCCGATATGGCTAAGGTCCGCGAGGCCATCAGTGGTGGTTTTGCCGACAGCCGCATCCTGCAGTTGCATGGTCAGCGCATGGTGGAACGCGACTTTGCGCCCCGGGGCCGCATGGCTGTCCAGCTCAAGGACATGCGCAATGCTCTGGCCACGGCCAGGGAGACGGGTTTCGACGCCCCCATCACCGCATTGTTCGAGGCGCTGTATGCCGAGGGTGTGGACCACGGTCTGGGCGAACTGGACCACAGCGGTCTCTTTGTAGAGCTGGCCAGTCGCAACGCAATGCAATAATTTTTGAGCACGACTTGCAGAGTGCTAAAAAATTAGTGCATAATTCGAGGCTCTGCAGCAATGCAGACAAATTTAAAAGATTTGGGTTCTTAGCTCAGTTGGTAGAGCAGCGGACTCTTAATCCGTAGGTCGAGTGTTCGAGTCACTCAGGACCCACCAAATCAAGCCGCAAGGCACAAAAAGCCTGTTACCCATAAGTAGCAGGCTTTTTTGTTTTCAGACCGATTGCTTCCCCGCTCGCGGCAGCCCGGCCCCATGGCCCGGAGTCGTCCGCCGGCAGCACCATCGTCTGGCCGCCTGGGGCCCACGGCCCCGGTGTCCGCCCTCCACGGGTGGCAACGGATGTGTCTTTGCGAGAACCGCCGCGTGCTCTGCCCGCTGTGAGCCCACCATGCCATGGTGACCAGGCAGCGCCACAGATGCGCACCGTTTTTTCGAACCATGAATCCAGGCATCTACTCTTCGCGTACCTGTTTCAGTCGGGCGGCAACAATGCTGAGGCAGCAATTGCAAACAAATGTCTTGCGAAGCGGCACGGCACGCTCCCTTCGATACACTTTGTCATACAAGTGACACCACCCAGGCATGGATCCGATGCGCCCATCCGCCAGGTACGAGCCAGTAAAAAGAACACTGTGAAATCCATTTCCGCCACCCGTGCACTCCCCCTTTTTATCGCGCTGATCACTGCCGGGCTGATTTCTGCCCCCACCCCGCAAGCCAACGCCCAGACAATCAAGGCCCGCAACACTGCTGCCAAAGAGAAGGCACTGGTACGCCAGGAGCGTGAGGTCGCCCGCGCAGTGCAGACCAGCGACAGCGCGCGCGAAACCAATCCATTGACCACTCCTGCGCTACCCGCACGGCAGTGGAAAGTCAGCCTGAAGGAACTGGGCGTTGGGCGCCCAATCGCATTGCGCGGCGTGGAGAGTGAAGCCAGCGTGGGGGTGGGCGTAAGGCGTGACGAGGTCGTGGAAGCCGCCAAACTGCGCCTGACCTTCACGCTGTCGCCCGCATTGATCCCGTCACTGTCGCATCTCAAGCTGATGCTCAACGACGAAACCTTGCAGACCGTGGTGCTGGACAAGGAGCGGCTGGGCACGCCGCAGACGGTCGAACTCAACATTGACCCGCGCTATTTCACCGACTACAACCGGTTCCGCTTCCAGTTCATCGGCCACTACACGATGGAATGCGAGACGCCCACCCATTCAAGCCTGTGGGCCACCATCAGCAACGATAGCCAGCTGGAGCTTTCGTTGCGGCAGATCCCCCTGCGCAACGACCTCGCGCTGCTGCCTGCTCCGTTTTTCGACCCCCGCGACAACCGCCCCGTGAAGCTGCCATTTGTGTTCGGTAGCCAACCCAGCACCGGCACGCTCAAGGCATCGGGCTCCATCGCCAGCTGGATCGGCATGCTCGCAGGCTACCGAGGCAACCAGTTCCCCGTGCTGGAGAACCAGTTGCCGCGCTCGCATGCCGTGGTGCTGGCCACCAACGGCCAACGCCCCGCGTTCCTGCAGGACATGGCGCCGGTGACCGAGCCTACGATCTCCATGGTCAACCACCCCGAAGTGCCGGGGGCCAAACTGCTGCTGGTGCTGGGCAAGGACGACGCCCAGCTGCAGATGGCGGCCGACGCCTTGGCCCTGGGCAAAGCGGTTTTGTCTGGGCAAACCATTGCAGTCAAATCGCTGGACTATCCCGCACTGACCAAGCCCTACGACGCCCCGCGCTGGATAACCACCCAGCGGCCCGTGAAGCTGGCCGAGCTTGTGGGCAGCCCCTCGGACCTGCAACTGCGCGGCACGGTGCTCAATGACACGGTGAACATCTACACCCGTATGGCCCCAGACCTGTTCACCTGGAACGCCAAGGGCGTGCCACTAGACCTGGCCTACCGCTACACCCCCAGCAGCGTTTCGGACAATGGCAGCCTGAACATCTCCATCAACAACCAGTTCATCCAGTCCTACCCGCTGCAGTCGCGCGATGAGCGCACCAGCGGCAAGAACACCGTGATGCTGCCCCTGTTCGACGATGGCAACGCGCAAAACCGTTCGGACCTGAAGATCCCCGCCTTCATGATCGGCGGCGACAACCAGCTGCAGTTCGCGTTCCAGATCCCACCCAACGACTTGGGCCGCTGCAAGTCCGCGCCCCCCACCGAACTGTTTGCGGCCATTGATCCGCAGTCCACCATCGACCTGACAGGTTTTCGCCACTACCTGGCCATGCCCAATCTGGCGGCCTATGCCAACAGCGGCTTTCCCTTCACCCGGGTGCCCGACCTGGCCCAGACCTCCATCATCTTGCCCAACCAGCCCAGCACCGCAGACATCGAGGTCTTCCTGACCTCCGTAGGCCGCATGAGCGCCTCGACTGGCTATCCAGGCACCCGCTTTCAGCTGCTGCGCGCTGCGGACGCCAACAAGGCGGGTGACACAGACATCCTGATCGTGTCGCATGCAGACGCCGATGGTTTGCTGGAGCAATGGAAGAACCACCTGCCAGCCCTGCTGGCCGCTGGCGCCCGGTCGGTGCAGCCCCTGGAACGCGCGCTGGGCTCGTTCATCGAGCTGTTCAACCTGGAGTCCGAGCACCGTCTGTCCGCCTCCGGAGGACAGGCCGTGCTGCAGGGCACGGGACCGCTGGCGGCGGTCACAGGGTTCGAGTCGCCCTTGCACAGCGGACGCAGTGTGGTGGCGCTCACGGCCACTGACAAGGAAGCCATGGGGCTGTTGAGCCAGAGCCTGAACGATGCGGGCAAGATCAAGAGCCTGCGCGGCGATCTGGGCCTGATGCGGGGCGACGCCATCGAGAGCTTTCGCATCAAGCCGGTCTACTACGTGGGCGACCTGCCGTGGTGGCAACGCCTGTGGTTCCACCTGCACAGCCACCCCTTGCTGCTAGCGTTGGCGGGTATTGCCACTGGCCTTCTGCTGACATTCATTGTCTATGGCGCCCTGCGTACCATGGCGCGCCGCCGACTGGCCTCCCAGCATGACTGATCCCATTCGTCGGCGTACCGCCTTGCAAGCAGGCGGTGGTGCCGCGCTGCTGTCCTGGCTGCCCAGCCTCCGCGCACAGCCCAAACCCAGTGCAGACCGACTCGGGTGGCCTGCCTGGGAAGCGTTCAAGGCACAGTTCATCAACGAAGGCGGCCGCGTTGTTTCCGACGATGCCGAGGGCGGGCAGACCTACTCCGAAGGTCAGGCATACGCCTTGTTTTTTGCTTTGGTGGCCAATGACCGTGCCACCTTTGACAAGTTGCTGCGATGGACCGAAAACAACCTGTGCGACGGAGACATGACAGCCCGGCTGCCTGCCTGGCTATGGGGCAAACGCCCCGATGGCACCTGGGGGGTCATCGACAGCAACGCAGCCTCTGACGCCGACCTCTGGATTGCCTACGCACTGGGCGAGGCAGGTCGTCTGTGGAACGTGCGTAGTTTCCGCGCACTCTCGGCCCTGCTGGCTGCCCGTATCCTGCGCGAAGAAACTGCCAACCTGCCGGGCCTTGGGCTGACCCTTCTACCGGCGCCCCAGGGATTTGTGCAAGGAGACGGACGCTGGCGCCTGAACCCTAGCTACATGCCCATGCACCTGATGCACTGGCTGGCGGCTGTGGACCCGCAGCCCGAATGGAAGCAACTGGCGGACAGCTCGCTCAGGGTCATCCAGGGCGCATCGCCCAAGGGCTTTGCCCCCGACTGGACCGTGTACGACGCCAAGCGGGGTTTTCTGGTGGACGACAAGGGCAAGGAAAAAGGCCAGGGCAGCTACAACGCGATCCGTGTCTATCTATGGGCTGGCACGCTGCACGCCAACGCACCAGGCCGCAAGGCCCTGCTGGATAACCTGCAGCCCATGGCACGTTTTGTGCGCGAGCAGGGTTACCCGCCAGAGTCCATCGACATTCAGACGGCACAGGCCTCGGGCCCTGCACCCTCAGGGTTCTCTGCAGCGGTGCTGCCGTTCTTGCGGGCCGTGGGGGACGACCGTACCCTGCAATCGCAGCGCATGCGCCTGGAGGCCCGCCCGTTGCGCCCTACCGCCTACTACGAGCAGGTGCTGGGCTTGTTTGGGCTCGGCGCCATGGAGGGGCAATATCGCTTCACGGCAAGCGGGCAGCTCACTGTACGGTGGACACCGTGAAACACCACACCCGTCATTGGCTGCCGTCACTGACCTTGCTTGCAGCGGCCTGCCTGCCCGCGCAGCAAGGTGTGCTTGCCAGTACTCCGCCCGCCATCGAAGCAGAATTGCTGAGCGGCGCGCGCATGTGGGCCAGCAAAAACCGCCCCGATATGGCCCGCCAGTTGGTGGACAAGCTGCTGGCGATGGACCCCAACTCTCCGGAAGGCCTGGCCACACTGGGTGATCTGGCACTGCGCGAAAAGAAAACTGATGAGGCCCAGCGTGTACTGGCCACCTTGCGTGCACGCCATCCGGGTCACGTACTGACCCAGGAACTGGAAACCCTGGTGCGCGTGTATGGCCCCGACCGCGAAAAAATCGCCCAGATGCGCCTGATGGCGCGTGCAGGCCGCAAGGTCGAGGCCGCCGACCTGGCGCGCGAGCTGTTTCCACAAGGTCCACCCACGCTCGGCGGGCTGGCACTGGAATATCATCAGATCATGGGATCGACGGCCAAGAAGAGCACCGAGTCCCAACGCCAGTTGGCCAGGCTGTACCAGCAGACCGGGGAGTCTCGCTACCGACTGGCACAACTGGAGTTGCGCATGTACCAGGGCGAAAACCCAACGGCCGTGGTACAGGAAATCGAGGTGCTGGCAAAGCAGCCCGACACGAATGCCCAGCAACTTCAAGACCTGTGGCGTCGCGCCCTGGACCGGCTGGCCAACACTCCAGCCAACCTGCCCCGTGTGCGCGCATTCCTGCAGCGCTACCCGGCCGATAACGCGATGGTGGAACGACTGGCTGCCATGCAGCAAGCAGTCGAACGCGCAGCGCGCCTGGCCCGTGACCCGGCCAACATAGCCCGCCAGGCAGCACGCACCGCCCTTGACCAGGGCAACATTGACTTGGCTGAAGAACAGATCCAGGCAACGCTGGCGTTGCGGCCCCAAGATGGCGAGAGCCTGGGCAACCTGGGGTTGATCCGCTTGCGCCAGGGTCAGCATGCGCAAGCGCAGGAACTGTTCAGCCAAGCCTATATGCTGACGCGCCAAGGCCGATGGCAGGAGCTACAGGCCACCGCCAGGTTCTGGGGACTGTTGCGACAGGCCGACAGGGCTATCGAACAAAATGAACTGGGCACCGCCGCCAACCTGGCCGAGCGTGCGTTGCAGATGCAACCCCAAAGTGCCGACGCATTGACCACTCTGGCCGGCATTCGCGACCTGCAGGGCGACCATGCGCTGGCGCAAGACCTCTACCAAAAAGCACTGCAGCAGGAGCCAGACGGCACATCCGCCATCAAAGGTCTGGCGAGTCTCTATGCCCGCACCGGTCGCGTCACCCAAGCGTTGGCACTGCTGGCTGAGGCCGCCGCACGCGATGCAACACTCGCCACAAAACTATCCAGCGCCCAGGCTGATGTGCTGGTGGCCCAAGCAGAGGACGACCTTCAGGCACAGCGCCTCGGCCCCGCACTGCGTGCGCTGGAATCTGCAGTGGTGCTCGCCCCCGACGATGCGTGGATACGGCACCGCCTCGCGCGTGTTTACGTTCGCCTGGGCCGACCCCAGGAAGCGCTGCACGCCATGGATGAGGGAGTTGCGCGTATTCCGTCAGGCGCAGTCAACGCCGAGATGTTGTATGCCCGTGCCCTGATACGTTCGGCCCTGGACGATGACAGCGCAGCCCTGGCAGACATGAAGCGGATACCTACCGTCGATCAGACAGACTCCATGCGCGCGCTGGTACGGCGCTCGAGCGTCAAGTCGCTGGTCACCAAAGCCCTGACGACGCTGCCCCCTGCAGACGTCGAGGAACTGCTACGCCAGGCAGAGGAAACAGCAGGCAATGAAGCAGACCTGCTCTACACCGTGGCCAATGCCTGGTTTCGCCGTGCGCAGCCTGCAAGAGGCGTAGCGGTTTTCACCCGCTTGGCGGCCCGCGTACCCGCGCTGACGCTGGACACCCAACTGGACTACGCCCAATTGCTCAACCGGGCGGAGGACGATTCCGTTCTGGCCGAGCAATTGCCCCGCCTGCTGCAAGCCACGGGCTGGACCACCGAGCAAGAAGCCCGGCTGGTTGCGCTGTACACAGCGCACCAGGAGCGGCTCATCGAACAGCAGCGCCAGGCCGGTCGAACAAGTGAAGCCTCGCGTCTGGCGCGCAAGGCGTTGCCGCTGCCTGACACACTTTCTACGCCGCGCCAACGCACCCAGGCCCAGGCCCGGTTGCTCATAGCTGCGGCCGAATATGCCGATGCCGCACAGTTGCTCAAACCTCTGGCATCCGCGCAACCCGATGACCTGTCTGTTCGCATAGCGCTGGCTGACGCCCTGTCACGCCTCCAGGGCTCAGGCGACACGCGGGCCGCAGCCGACGAAGCCACGTGGTTGAAGGAGCACATCCCAACCGGCGATGCGGGGCAACAACTGGCGCTGCTGCGCATATGGCAACGTATCGGCCGCATGGACGAGGCGCGGACAATGGCGACCCGATTGCTGGAGGCCTTCCCGCAGGACAGCGACGTGCTGCTGCATGCGGCTCGCCTGGAGCGGGCCAACCGCAACTACGCGCAGGCCATGGTGTTCTTCCGCAGCGCACTCATGCTGGAGACACGCGGAAAGGACGCTGCACCCGCCACGGCACCTGACATCCAAGCCCAGGCATCCAGTGACTCAGAGCGCCCACTGGTTCTTCAGCAGAGCTACACACTGTCCGTGCCCGCAGATCCCGCCGTTATCGCCAAGATCCAAGGCGAGATCGACGCTATCGAGGCGAGGCGCCAGCCGCGGATCGAAGCAGGGCACCAGGCACTGAACAAGCGCTCCACCGACGGCATCTCCAGCCTGCACGGCTGGGAACGTCCCGTAGTGGCGTGGATGCCGCGAGGCTATGACGGACACTATTTCTTGCACGTGGATCGGGTGCAGCTTGATGCGGGTGACCTCCCTACTGACGGCTCAGACTTGCTCACCTTTGGGCAAGTGGCGGCATTGCCACCAGGATCCCCTTTTGCCACTGAACGGCGCCAACGCGGCCAGGGCACCAACCTTGGTTTCGGCTATGTGGGGGATGACCTCGAGTGGGACATTGGGACCACCGGGGTCGGCTTTCCGGTGACCAATGTGGTGGGTGGCCTGGCCAAGACCGGTGATCTGGGCCGCTACAGCTACAAGCTTGAAGCGTATCGGCGCCCCATCACCGGCAGCCTGCTGTCGTATGCGGGGGCACGCGACCCCATCACCGGCCAGGTGTGGGGCGGCGTGGTAGCGACTGGCGCTGCGGGCCGCCTTTCCACCGACATTGGGCCCTACAACACCTCGCTGAGCCTGAGCCTGGCAGCCCTCACCGGCAAAAATGTGGCAACCAACACCCGCGTCCAGCTGCGATGGGCACTGGACCGCGATGTGTGGCGCCACCGCGATGGCGTGGTCAACCTCGGTGTTGCCGTGTCAGCGTGGCACTATGGCAAGGACCTGTCCGAATACAGCTTCGGCCACGGGGGCTATTACAGTCCGCGCAACTACGCGTCCATCGCACTGCCTTTGGAGTGGAGCGGACGCCGCGGCGCATTGACCTGGCTGGCTCGCGGATCCGTTTCTGTTTCACGCAGCAGCAGTGGCGATAGCGACTACTTTCCGCAAAGCGCACTTCTGCAGTCCCTGGCACGTGCGCGGCTGGCGACCGACGGTAGCGTTCCAGTCTATGCGGGCAGTTCGGGCTCGGGTTTCGGGCGGTCGTTCCGGGGTGCGCTGGAGTACCAGGTCACGTCACACCTCGCATTGGGTGCGCAGCTGGAGCTGGACCGCTCGGCCTACTACGCACCCACTAATTTCATGGTGTACGGCCGCTACCGTTTCGAACCTGGCGGGGCTCCGCTGGACAACCGCCCACGGCCGGTGCAGACCTATTCGAGCTTCTGACATGTCCTTTGCATCTGCATCACAACGCAAGAGCCCCCCTGCACCGGGTGTTCTGCGCTCGCTCGCCATGCGCCTCAGGCCCTCGTTGGGCACTGCCAGCGCCGTCCAACCGACGACGACCATCGGCATTGCAGACCTGCCAGATGGCATTGGCCACTTGCCCTCCCATGTACCCGTCTCTCTGGTTGCCGCCGACAGCGGAAGCGCTGCGGTATGGTTCCCTGCGCTGATCGAAGACGCTTTGGCCGCTGGCCCCTTGGGGCTGGTGGCGTCCAGCACGCAGTGGTTGGACGAACTCCTGGAACGCCCCGCAGTGCGGGCGGCCTACTGCTCGGGCAAGATCAAGCTCTGGGTACTATCGCCTGGCATGCAGGTGCACGTCCAGCGCCATGGTCTCCTCCCACTGATGCAGGAGCTTGAACGCACTGGCCTGCTGCCACAGCACGCACTCTATCTCTGCGACGCACAAAACCTGTTGTCCGGATTGAGCATGACCCAACTCGCCCGGGTCAGTGACCAGCTCAGCGCCCTGTGCCGCCAGCGACAGCGCCCGGTGGTGTTAGCGTTCTCGCCACCGCTGGACGCCACTGCGCTCTTGCCAACGCTGCGCAACCTGTGCCAGATGTCCATGCACATCGCCACCCTGAACGCCGACGCTGACCGCTGGCGTCTCAATCTGGACCGCTGGGGTTCGGACATGGGGGCCCTTTTTCAGACCGCCTTTGGCTTGGTCCACGACGTCAGCACACACCGCCTTACAGCGGACGGCACCCGTACCCAGGGTGCCATACCCGAGCTGGTCACTGCAGCAGACCAGTGGAGTGTGTTGGCAACCCGGGCATCGGTAGAGGGTCAGCGCGGTGTGCCTGGCCACTGGCGCATCGTGGACGACCTGGAGGACATCGAAGTGGCGGCAGCCAACAGCGTGGCGTCCACTGTGCTGATCGACGCGGGCGCGGCTAGCGACTTTGAAGCCCGCGCTCGCCTGGTGCACCAGTTGCGTCTTTCTCGCCCCCCCACCCTCAAGATCGTGGTGCGCGAAAACCTGGGCAAGTTGCGCACCCACAGCGAACAGGCCCTGCTGCATCTGGGCGCCACCGTGGTGGTCTACAAAGAGGTGGGGTTCTCAAGACTGCTGCAACTACTGCAAGACATCAGTACACAGAGCCACACCCGCAGAGTGCACCCTGACTACGCACAGGCGCTTGACAGCTTCATGCCTCCCCGCGAGCGCGGCTACCAGGCCCCGGCACGGTTCTGCGCGCTGGTACGCGGCATGCTCGACCGTACCCAAGGCATTGGTCTGTCACACAGCCTGGTGCGGCTGAACATGTTGGACCAGATTCCGCACCTCGATGCGTTGCGCGCATGCCATACCTCGCGCGACGGTGACCTGTTCACTGCGGACCACGAAGCTGTCTACGTGTTCCTGTTTGCCTGCCGGGAGCCCGATGTGGAGCTGGCACTGCAGCGTGTATTTGCGCTGCCGCTGACCCAGCTGTTCACCTCGCAGGCTACGGACTGCTCAGAGACCGGCATACGCGCGATGGCCGACCAGTTACAGGAGTCCCTGCGCAAGGGTGTGCAGGACTACAGTGCCATCCTGACCGCCATCAGCGCGCCCGCACCTGCAGCTCTGGTGCATCCTCCTGCACAGCCTGTGGCGCAGGTACCAGCGGACGTACCCGCACTGCCTTCGCACGCCAGCGCAGAGAGCCTGCAGCCCACAGCCTTGCCTCTAGTTGCAACAAGACTGCCCATGCGCCTCCATCCCATCGGACGGCGTGTCGTTCCGCGCCCCCTTGGGAGGACATCCACATGACAGGATGGATGTTTGTCTACATGCTGCTGGGTGCTCTGCTGGCCTGGCCTTGCGCCTGGCTCCTGCGCCGCGTCCTGCAGGCTCGCCAACCGCTGCGCTGCGTACAGCCATATCGTCCCCACCTACCGCCAAGCGAATCCCTCATTCCTCCGCAAGGCGGGATGCACAAGGCCCCATGAACAAAGAGTTTGCATGCGTGTGATTGCTGTCGTTTCGCCGCTCGGTGGGTCCGGGCGTACCACCTTGGTCGCACACCTGGCGTCCCTGGGCGCCCATCAAGGCCAGAACATGTTGGCCGTGGAACTCTGTGCCCAGAATCTGCTGGGCATTCACCTGGGCATGCCCCGCCCCGCCACACAAGGGTGGGCGGCACTCGCAGCCCAGGGCTCATGGTGGGCGGACGGCAGCTTCGACAACGCTGACGGCGTCAGCGTTCTGCCATTCGGTCCGGCTGCGCCGAAAACCATCACGTCGCTTCACAAGCTGCTGGAGGCCAACCCGCAGTGGCTGCAAGAACAGATGGAACTGCTCGACGTGCCGGAACACTGCACGGTACTGCTGGACACACCGCAATGGCCCTCGCCTCTTGCGGATGCTGCGCTGCGCTGCGCAGACACGGTGTTGGTGGTACTGGAAGCATCCGCACGCGGATGCGCCAGTGCTGACAATGTAAACACCATGCTGAAGACATCACCAGCAGCTCCCCATGCACAGGGCATCGCGGTGGCGCGTTTTGACCCACGCCGGACATCGCACCGTGAGGCGCTCAGCACACTGCGACAGCAGTGGGGAGGCCAATTGCTGCCCTACACCGTGCACGAAGACGAAAACCTCTCACGTGCGCTTGCAACATCGCAGTGCGTAAACAGCATGGCACCGCACGCGCAGTCCTCGCACGATCTCCAGGGCATCTTCCGTTGGCTGTCCGCGGCGCCCCCGTTGCAGCCGCTGCCGACACCCGCTGCTGGAGCCGCCAAACCATGACAGACCCAGCTTCCGCACACAGGGCGCTGGTTTGGCTCCGAGGCTGGCTGGAGGTTGACCCCGGAGCTCCCTGGTGGATGTGGCTCTGGCGCTGCTTTGTCCTGCCTCCCTCGCCGCAGCGCGCGCTGCGGCCCTGGTTGCTGCGCCCAGTGCGCGGGCTTTGGGCAGGACTTTGCTCAACCATGCGCTGGCTCTGGAGAACCATGGCACTGGCGCTGACACTGCTTTTCTGGCCCATCCGGCTTTTTCTGCGCGCCATGGACCGTCTGGCCACCCACGTCAACGTGGGAAAGGGCATGCGGCTGGCCGACCAGTGGCTCACACCTGCCCTCGAAATCCCTGGTCTGCGCTGGGTGATCCTGGCCGTGGGCGCGGTGACGGGCTTGGTGGTCATGACCACCCCCTTCAACTGGTTTGGGCAACTGTTGTTCATGCTGCTTTGCTGGGGACTGTCCCTGGTGCTGCGGCGCCTGCCAGGCCGTTATCCATCGCTGGCGCTTGCCGCCATCAGCCTGCTCGCGATGGGGCGCTATGCCTGGTGGCGACTGACCTCTTCCATCGAATTCGATTCGGTCATCGAATCCTTCCTGGGCTACGGCCTGCTGGCTGCAGAGGCCTACACCTGGCTTGTGGTGGTGCTAGGCTTCATACAGACTGCCTGGCCCCTTCACCGCCGTCCAGCCGAACTGCAAGGCACGCCTGCGTCTTGGCCCACCGTAGACGTGTACATCCCCACTTACAACGAGCCGCTGAGCGTGGTGCGCACCACAGTGCTGGCGTCGATGGCGTTGGATTGGCCCAGGGAGAAGGTCAAGGTCTTCATCCTGGACGACGGCCGGCGCGAGGAATTCCGTGCATTCGCCGAATCGATGGGTGTGGGTTACATCGTGCGACCTGACAACAACCACGCCAAGGCCGGCAACCTGAACCATGCGCTGGGCAAAACCGATGGCGAGCTGGTCGCCATCTTCGACTGCGACCATATCCCCACGCGATCCTTCCTGACCACGGCCGTGGGCTGGTTTCAGCGCGATCCGAAGTGCGCCATGCTTCAAACGCCGCACCACTTCTTCTCGCCCGACCCGTTCGAGCGCAATCTGGGCACCTTCCGGCGCGTGCCCAATGAAGGCGCTTTGTTCTATGGCCTGATCCAGGACGGCAACGATTTCTGGAACGCGACCTTCTTCTGCGGATCGTGCGCGGTGATCCGCCGCGGCCCTCTGATGGAAGTGGGTGGCATCGCCGTGGAAACGGTGACCGAGGACGCCCACACCGCGCTCAAACTACATCGGCGCGGCTACACCACGGCCTACATCAATGAGACGCAGGCCGCTGGCCTGGCCACAGAAAGCCTGTCGGCCCATGTGGGCCAACGCATCCGCTGGGCGCGCGGCATGGCACAGATCTTCCGTGTGGACAACCCCTTTCTGGGCAAGGGGCTCACGGTCTGGCAACGCATCTGCTATGCCAACGCCATGGTGCACTTCTTTTTCGGGCTTCCGAGGCTGGTGTTCCTCACCGCTCCCATGGCCTTCCTGTTCTTTGAATGGCACATCATCAACGCGGGCGCCATCATGATCGCCCTGTATGTGCTGCCCTACATCTTGCAATCGAACATTGCCAACGCGCACGTGCAAGGCGAGCACCGACACACTTTCTGGGCCGAGGTCTATGAAACCGTGCTGGCCTGGTACGTGGCACTGCCCACCACGGTGGCGCTTATCAACCCGCGTCTGGGCAAGTTCAACGTGACTGCCAAGGGCGGGCTGGTGGATGAGCCGTACTTCGACTGGGTGATCTCCCGCCCATACACCGTGCTGGTGCTGCTCAACTTTGCGGCCTTTGGCATGGGACTCCTCCGCTTGTTCTTCTGGAACACCGAGGAAACAGCCACAGTACTCCTCAATCTGCTGTGGACGGTGTACAGCATTCTCATGCTAGGTGCTGCATTGGGTGTTGCGTCCGAGGCGCGCCAGGTGCGGCGAATGCACCGCGTCGCCACGCAGTTGCCTGCGACCTTGTACAAGGACGATGGCACTGTGTTGCAGGCCCTTTGCATCGACTTCTCTATGACCGGCGTGGGACTACAACTGCCAGAAGGCACCCCGCTGGTCGTGGGGGACAAAGTGCAGATTGGACTGTGGCGCAGCGACACGGAATGCACCTTTCCTGCCACGGCGATGCTGCACAGGGGGCAGAGCTCCACCGGTTTTCAGTTCGACCCCATGACGCGCGAACAACAAATCGACCTGGTGCAATGCACCTTTGCTCGACCAGACACCTGGCGGCAATGGAACGACAGCCATGACACCGACCGCCCCCTGCACGGCTTGCAGGAAATCGCGCAACTGGGTGTGCTGGGCTACCGCAAGTTCTGGATTTCGCTGATAGATTCGGCACGCAGCCGATGGCCCTTTAGCAAACAGCGCAGTCAGGAAGGGCTGCAGGCATGAGCTTCTGGCACCTGATTTTCCTTGCCAAGGTGGGGCTGTACTTCGGTGGCTATATTGGCCTGAACTGGTGGTTGAACCTCCTGCTGTGGCTATCCATGCTGCCTCCCATTCCACACGCTGGGTGGCGACGTGCACGCACTGCAGTTGCCCTGCCAGCAGCGGTAGCGCTCCTGTATGCAGACTCGTACCTGCCCAGCCCAGGGCGCGTGCTGTCACAGCTCAAAGCGCTGAGCGGATTCAGCGCAGACTATTGGCTGGAGCTCGCCCAGCGGGTTTTCAACCCTGAAATGCTGGTGGCGGGGTTGGTCGGTATCGTGCTTTATTTGGCATTGGCCCGACGGGTACGTGCAGGGACCTTCGCACTGCTGGCCCTGTTGAGTGTGCCGGTGGTAGCGGCCTTGCAGGAGCAGGCAGCCACCCCGCAGGCCACCGTGGCCACGGCAGACGGCAAGAACCGAGGCGCCGCACCCAACGCCAGCCAGGACACCTCGCCTGATGCCCTACTACTGCGCTTTTACGCCAGCGAAAGCCAAAGGCGCGTCCAGTTCACCGCGCCCAATGCGCCCCCGGCATTCGACATCATCCTTCTGCATGTGTGCTCCTTGTCGTGGGATGACATGGACTTTGTAGGACAGCGGGACAACCCGTTCCTCAAGCGTTTTGATGTGCTGTTCACCAACTTCAACAGTGCCGCCAGCTACAGCGGGCCGGCCTCGCTGCGGGTATTGCACGGCACCTGCGGGCAAACGCCGCACAACAAGCTGTACGAGGGCATTGATCCGCAGTGCTATGTGTTTCCCAACCTGGAAAAAGTGGGTTACCAGACCGCTGCGCTGCTCAACCACGACGGTGTGTACGAAGAGTTTGCCCATGCGCTAGAACAGCGCGGAGGCCTTGCTGGCAAGCTGCAGTCCAATCAGGGCGCACCTGTGCACATGCAGAATTTTGATGGCTCGCCCATCTATAACGACCACGCCCTGCTGGCGCAGTGGTGGAAGAAGCGCAGCAATGACCGAAGCGCAGGGCCCGTGGCACTCTACTACAACACCATATCCCTGCACGATGGCAACAGGGTGCCTGGCATGGCTTCGCGCAACAGCCTGGAGACGTTCAAGCCCCGTCTGGTGCAGCTGTTGGCTGACTTCGACAAGTTCATTGCCGAACTGGAGGCAGCAGGCCGCCCTGTGGTCGTGGTGCTGGTCCCCGAGCATGGAGCATCGCTGCGCGGAGACAAGATCCAGATGTCTGGCATGCGGGAGATTCCGGGCCCCCGCATCACCCTTGTCCCTGCGGCAGTGAAGCTGGTGGGCATGAAGCCGTCGGAGGCATCCGCCCCCTCCGGCCCCCTAGTCGTGAACCAGCCGATGAGCTACTTGGGCTTGTACACCCTGCTGGGCGATCTGATTCGCGATAACCCTTACGCCGACTCCGCACGCCCGTTGGCGGAACGGCTTGCGGCCCCGGTCACCACCCCCTTTGTGTCAGAGAACGCCGATGTGATCGTCATGCGCAACATGGAGGGCAAGTACCTGATGCGCTCGGGGAACGGCGAATGGGTTCCCTACAACTATTGACGGCGTTGGCATAAAGCCTGAAGGGCGCGTGACGAGGGGTTGCGCAACAGCCCCCCCTCTTCGACAAGCGGCCGCATACGTCCCGCATAATCTATCCGCACCTCGCACCATCCTGCGATGCTGCGGAGGTGCGATGTCCTTTCGCGTGCCCTTAACACCCATCTGCCACCACCCATGAACCCACAAGCCCATCTGCTCTGGAAAGCACCCCGCTGGGCGCTCGCGATCCTGTTGGCTGTGCTGGGCATGCTCGGGCCTTTCTCTATCGATACCTACATCCCCGCCTTCTCGGGCATCGCTGCGGCACTGGGAGCCACGCCGGTGGAAATGCAGCAGACGCTGTCCGCCTACCTGTTCGGCTTTGCGTTCATGAGTCTGTTCCATGGCGCGCTAGCGGACAGCTTCGGGCGCAGGCCCGTGATCTTGTGGGGCATTGCCGTGTTCACGCTGGCATCCGCCGGGTGCGCACTGTCACAAACGATTGGTCAATTGGTCTTTTTTCGCGCCCTGCAAGGTTTGTCCACGGGGGCAGGCATCGTGGTCTCCCGCGCGGTGATCCGCGACATGTTCCCTCCTGCACAAGCGCAGAAGGTTATGAGCCAGGTGACCATCTACTTTGGAGTGGCTCCAGCGATTGCTCCCATCATCGGAGGCTGGCTGTTTGTCCACACTGGGTGGCACAGCATCTTCTGGTTCCTGACCCTGGTGGGAGTTGCGCTGTGGACGGCCAACTTCCGACTGCTGCCCGAGACCCTGCATGTGGAGCAGCGCCAGCCCTTTCATGTGCGCCACCTGATGCGCGGCTACGTACAGCTGGGCACCAGTGCGCGCTTTGTGCTGCTAGCTCTGGCCAGTGGCGTGCCCTTCAATGGCATGTTCCTGTACGTGCTCTCGGCCCCTGCATTTCTGGGAGAGCACCTGTCGCTGGCACCCACGCAATTTTTCTGGTTTTTTGTGCTCACCATCTCGGGGATCATGGGCGGCGCGTGGCTAAGTGGACGGCTCGCGGGGCGTATCCCCCCCAAGCGCCAGATCCGCCACGGGTTTGTCATCATGTTTTCGGTGGCTGTACTGAACCTGGCAGCCAATCTGCTGTTCACCGCCCACGCCTGGTGGGCACTGGCACCCATCGCGATGTTCTCTTTTGGCTGGGCGCTGATGGTGCCCGTGGTGACTTTGCTGGTATTGGACCTCTACCCGGAGCGTCGGGGCATGGCCTCGTCCATGCAGGCGTTTGTCGGTTCTTCGGCCAATGGGCTGGTGGCGGGCCTCATAGCACCGCTGGTGATGCACTCCACCGTTTTACTGGCACTGTCATCGCTGCTGATGTTGTGCATCGGCATGCTTTCCTGGATCTATCTGCACCATCGCTGGCCCGAGATAGGTCGTACGCCAGTCCACCTCTGATCAGGACATTGATCAAGGACCGGACTGACGCCGGTCCACGTTCTTTTGCTGGTAATACCGGTTCTTTTCTGCATACATCGCCTGGTCTGCGCGGTGGATCGCTGCCTCCACCGCATCTCCCGACTGGCAACAGGCAATCCCCATGGCCAGGCTCAGATGCTGGCCGGGGTAGAACTGGTTGTTGAGTTCAAGCATCGACAAAATGCGTTCCTGCAATGCCATGGCCCCGCGCTCGTCCGTTCCAGGCAGCAACACCATGAACTCATCTCCACCAATGCGGGCTGCGCAGGCCGGGGCATCCACGGCCTTGGCCAACACCTCGCCGGCACGGCGCAGCATGGAGTCCCCCGCTGCGTGGCCCTGCTCGTCGTTCACGACCTTGAGACCATTGAGATCGATGGCGATAACGGACAGCGGCCAAGGGCCCTTGCGGGTCAGGCGGTTGAGCTCTTCCGCGTAAAAGGCGCGGTTACGCAACTGCGTGAGTACATCGTGCTTGCCCAGGTACTCCAGATAAGCCTCGGCCTTTTTGCGCGCCGTGATGTCCACCAGCGACAGCAGCACCAGGCCCCAGTCGCTCATGTGGTCGGCCAGCACCGAGAACTGCATGTGTATATGCACCGCGTCGCCAGACAAGGAGTAGTTGACCACCTCCCGCTGCTGGAAGGTCTTGCCTTCCCACAGGTCCAGCAGCTGCTCTGCAAAGGACTCATGCATCTCTCCGCGAAACACTCGACTGATATTGTTCAGCAGCATTTCCTTGCTCGCGGCACCAAACATGCGCAGTGTCTGCTGGTTGACATCGATCACCCGAATTTCGTGCATGCAGCGCGTCACGAACTCAGGATGCACCCGGATGAAAGTCTTGAAATCGTCGATACCCTGGGCACGCACGCCATCGAGCAGGTTCTTGACCGCGCTGAAATCCTCTACCCACAAGGACACCGGGGAATGCTCGAACAGGTCACGCGCATACTGCTCGCTGCGGCGCAGTTCAGCACCAGCGCGTACAGTGCCCGTCACATCCTCAAGCGACACCAGCACACGACTCCAGTTGTCCTCATACCCGGGCAAGATACGCGCACGGATCTGCACATCCAGCCGCCGCCCGTCGAGCGCGTAGTTCACAGTCTGGTTGGAAAACTCCAGCTGTCCGTCCCACAGCTGTGACAGCTCATGCGCCACCGCGTCGTGCATGTCGTCACGGAACACCTTGTCCAGGTTGGCCTCCAGAACCCGCTGGTTCTCGGCGGCAAACAGGTCCAGTGTGCGCTGATTGACCTTGAGCACCTTGAGTGCGGAGCTGCAGGCCCGCAGGCGGGCCGGATCTTGGGCCAGATACGTGCGGATATCAGTCACGCCTTCGGCGCGCCACTGGTCAAAAAGCTGCTTGAGCGCACTGTAGTCCTCCAACCAGAGCGACACTGGCGCCAGCCCGAACATGTGCTCAAAGTCCGCACCCGAAGATAAAGAAGACGACACAGCAGATTCCTCCGGCGGCCATTATTGACGAGTCGCCGATGGCATCTGCGGCTGAAAAGGCGTCTACCATGAAAAAAGGCCAGCACCTTGCGGTACCAGCCTTTGCAACAGCGGTGGCGCTAGGCCACCAAACTGTCAGCGATCAGCGCGCGGGGCGTGCAGGACGCTTGCGGGCGTCGTGGGCCACGAAGGGCTTGCCAGCACCACCAGCAGGCTTGGCAAACGCCGGCTTGCGAGGAGCGAAATCGCCGCGCGGTGCACCCGCATCGCCACGGGGAGCAAAGCCACCACGGCCTGTGTCACCAAAACCAGGCTTGCGGCCATAACCGTCACCGTCACGACGCGGCGCAAAACCACGGTCGCCGCCACGGTCATCACGGCCAGCGAAACCACCGCCGCCTTCACCACGGGCAGGGGCGCCACGGTTGTCACGACCAGCAAAGCCGCCGCCAAAGCCACCACCGAATCCACCACGATCATTGCCACCACGTGCGGGACCACCGAAGCGACCGCGCGACTGGTTGTCACGGTTGTCATATGAACGGCCTGGGGCGCCACGGCCACCACCGAAATCGCCACCGCGAGGTGCCTGCGGCGCGCGCTGCGAGGGCTCCATGCCCGGAATCACTTCGGCCTTGAACTGCTGGCGGCTGTACGACTCAATGTCGTAGATCTTGCGGCGATCGCGGAACTCGGCAAACGTGATGGCCAGGCCATCGCGGCCCGCACGGCCCGTACGACCAATGCGGTGGGTGTAGTCCTCAGCCTTCATGGGCAGGCCGAAATTGAACACGTGGGTGATGGTGGGCACGTCGATACCACGCGCGGCCACGTCGGTGGCCACCAGGATCTGAACCTGACCAGCGCGCAACGCCATCAAACGGCGATTGCGCAGGCCCTGGCTCAGGGCGCCGTGCAGCGCCACGGCCGAGAAGCCTTCTTGCTGCAGGTCGTTGGCCAAACCGTCACACTCCACCTGGGTACTGGCGAATACGATGGCTTGGTTGATCGTGGTGTCACGCAGCCAGTGGTCCAGCATCTTGCGCTTGTGCTGGGCATTGTCGGCCCAGTACAGCACTTGCTTGATGTTGGCGTGCTTCTCTTGCGGAGAATCGATGGTCACCTTCTGCACAGACGAACCACCATCGTGCATCACGCGCATGGCCAGTTGCTGGATGCGGGGCGCAAATGTGGCGCTGAACATCATGGTCTGCTTGCGCTGCGCGGTCAGCTGGTTCAGTTCAGCCAAGTCATCCGAGAAGCCCAGGTCGAGCATACGGTCCGCTTCGTCAACGACCAGGAACTGCACCTTGTCGAGCTTGATTTGCATCGAGCGCTGCAGGTCCAGCAGGCGGCCAGGGGTCGCCACCACGAGGTCAGCGTTTTGCAGTTTGGCGATCTGCAGCTGGTAAGGCATGCCACCCACCACGTTGGCCACACGCAGGCCACGGCAATGCTTGACCAGGTCGATGGCATCGTGCGCGACTTGCTGCGCCAGTTCACGGGTCGGGCACAGGATCAGGGCACCTGGGGTGGCAGCCTTGAAGTTGCGCGAACTGGTAGGGTCCTTGCGTTTGGCGCGCTTGGGAGCAGGTTCGCCACGGGCAGCGGCTTCGGCCACGGCGCGTTCAAAAGCGGCGCGCTCTTCGGCTTCGGCAGCGGCTTGCTGGTTGATCAGCGTGTGCAGCACGGGCAGCAGGAAGGCGGCGGTCTTGCCGCTGCCAGTCTGGCTGGAGACCATGAGGTCAATGAACTTGGTGGAGTCATTGCCACCGCCCATCGCCAGGGGGATGGCCTTGAGCTGCACGCTGGTGGGTTGGGTGTAGCCGAGGTCAGCCACAGCTTGCACGAGTTCAGGGGCCAGGCCCAGCTCAATGAAGCCGTTGGGTTCAGCGGTCACGGAAGCGTCGGCTTCGACAGCAGATGCCACGGCGTCCAGGGGGGAAGACTGCACGGAAATGTCGGCAGCAAAGGAAGTATCTGCAGGCGCGAATTCGCCCTGCACCAAAGAGGTGTCGGTCATGATTTTTCTCTCACGAAGACGGTCGCGGGCGCAGCCCACGATTGGCTTCGTCAAATGGTTAAAAAACATCAACCATCAAACGAAACCTGCGCTGGCGCAGAAAAGGCCGGAGCGGGTGGGCATTATTCGCCAGTCCTGCACTGTCGATGGACAGTCGGCTGGCAAGCCCGGTGTGTGAGGGGAGATGCACAATCTGCGAGGAATTCCTGCGCAGCCAGCGATTATTGCACGATTAAGGGTTTGCCCGCAATACCCCCTTTGCTTTTACCGGGGGAACCACCTCGATTGCGCCGAATTCTTTCGCGCGCCTTCGTAATGCACGCGCGCCCAGGGGCGGACATCACGCGGAACTACTGCCCTCCTCCCTTCCCCACCAAGAAAGAGGAGCAGCAACTTAGGACGTTTTCACATCCACGGCCAATAGGTGCTGGCGGTAATGCGCCAGCTCGTCGATGGACTCGTGGACATCTGCCAGGGCCGTGTGTTTTTGCGCCTTCTTGAAGCTGGTGTAAGCCTCAGGCTTCCAGCGCTTGGCCAGCTCCTTGAGCGTGCTCACATCTACGTTGCGATAGTGAAAGAACCGTTCGAGCTTGGGCATGTAGCGGACCAGAAACCGCCGGTCCTGGCCAATGCTGTTGCCGCACATGGGCGCGGTGCCCTTGGGCACGTACTGGGCCAGGAAAGCAAGGATCTTCTGCTCCGCTTCCTCCTCCGTCACCGTGGACGCCTTCACCTTGTCGATCAGGCCGCTGCGGCCGTGCGTGCCTTTGTTCCAGGCATCCATCTTGTTCAGCAATTCATCCGGCTGGTGAATGGCGAACACGGGGCCTTCGACGCGGGGTTCCAGGCTCGGACCGGTCACAACCACGGCGATCTCCAGCAGGCGGTCGGTGTCGGGCTCCAGGCCGGTCATTTCACAGTCCAGCCAGACCAGGTTCTGGTCGGATTTGGCAAGCGTGGCAGGGGTGGGGTTGTTGGCTTCTGACATGGCGCGCATTGTCGCCGATGGCCTAAACTCGCCGCACATGCCCACCTCTGACGACATTTCCCCCTCTTTGCTGTTCACCCTGGCCTTTGCAGCCGCGCTGCTGCTGGGCCTGGCCCTCAAGTTCTGGCTGGCGACGCGCCAGGTCCGGCATGTAGCACGCCATCGCGCTGCGGTCCCGGTACCGTTTGCCGAGCGCATCGCCCTGGCGGCGCACCAGAAGGCGGCCGACTACACCATCACCAAGGCCCGGCTGGGCATGCTGGAGATGGCGCTGGGCGCGGCCGTGCTGCTGGGCTGGACCTTGCTGGGCGGTCTGGACTCTTTGAACCAGACACTGCTTGCCGCACTGGGCGGCGGCATGTGGCAACAGATAGCATTGCTGGTGGCCTTTGCCGCCATCAGTGGCCTGATCGACCTGCCCCTGTCGCTGTACCAGACCTTCGTGGTGGAAGAACGGTTTGGCTTCAACAAGATGACCTGGCGCCTGTGGTTGGCGGACGCGCTCAAGGGGCTGCTGGTGGGCGCGATCATCGGGCTGCCCATTGCCGCGCTGATCCTCTGGTTGATGGGCGCTGCAGGCCCGCTGTGGTGGCTGTGGGCCTGGTGTTTCTGGATGGGTTTCAACCTGCTGCTGATGGTGATCTACCCCACCTTCATTGCACCGTTGTTCAATAAATTCCAGCCGCTCGAAGACGAGTCGCTCAAGACCCGCGTGACTGCGCTGATGCAGCGTTGCGGCTTCTCGGCCAAGGGGCTGTTCGTGATGGATGGCAGCCGCCGCAGCGCGCACGCCAACGCCTATTTCACCGGTTTTGGTGCCGCCAAGCGCGTGGTGTTTTACGACACCCTGCTGCGCCAGCTGGCGCCTGGCGAGGTCGAAGCCGTGCTCGCCCATGAGCTGGGCCACTTCAAGCACCGCCACATCATCCAGCGCATCGTGACCTTGTTCGCACTGAGCCTGGCGGGCTTTGCGTTGCTGGGCTGGCTCTCCACCCAGGTGTGGTTCTACACCGGGCTGGGCGTGCGACCCAACATCTCGCTCGACCCTGTCATCGCCGCCGCACCCAATGATGCGCTGGCACTGTTACTGTTCATGCTCGTCGTGCCGGTGTTCACCTTCTTCATCTCGCCGCTGTTTTCGCAACAATCGCGTCGCCATGAATTCCAGGCGGACGCGTATGCCGTAGCCCAGGCCAGCGGCGCCGACCTGTCGTCGGCCTTGCTCAAGCTGTACGAAGACAATGCCTCCACGCTGACACCCGATCCGGTATACGTGAAGTTTTACTACTCGCATCCGCCCGCCACTGAACGACTGGCGCGCATGCAAACCCCTGTCCACCCATGACTACCATGTTGAAGAAAAAAGATTGGTCCACGCTGATACGCCGGGCCCTGACAGCTACAGAAGTAGTAGCAAACCTGGCCAAGCTGGAGGGCTGGAGCCTCAGTGGTGACGGTGCCAACGTCGCCATCGAGAAGACCTACCACTTTGCCAATTACTACGAGACGATCTCGTTCGTGAACGCCCTGGCTTTCATCGCCAACGCGCAAGACCACCACCCTGATCTGTCGGTGCACTACAACCGTTGCGTGGTGCGACTGAACACGCACGACGTGCACGGCATCTCAAGCACCGACTTCGAGTGTGCCACCCAGTTCGACGCGCTGGTCTCGCTGTGACACAGGCCCACCATGGCTGAACGCAGCGCCCTCATGGAAGGCACCGTGGTGGCCAGCCATGGCCGCCACTGCATGGTCGAGACCCCCGATGGGGAGCGCCGCATCTGCCACCCCCGTGGTAAAAAAAGCCAGGCCGTCGTCGGCGACCATGTGCTGTGGCAAGCACCGCCGCCCGGCCAAGGCGAAGAAGGTACCATCGAAAAGGTCAAGGAGCGGCGCAACCTGTTTTACCGACAGGACGAGATCCGCACCAAGTCATTTGCTGCCAACCTCGATCAGGTGCTCATCCTGATTGCGGC
>NZ_JADHVT010000128.1 GCF_016783915.1 Acidovorax sp. | reverse complement strand
GCTATCTCTTCGGAAGAGGGACCGTTTGATGCCAGTTGATAGCCAGTCCCGTCTAGCTACCTCAGACGAACTGCTCATGCGACAAGTTCATCCGAGTCAAATCACCGAGGGGCGTCCATCATCCAGGTGCTTTACCCCGACAGGAACGGACAAGGGGCACTTGTCTGCGGATCGGGAGAGCCTGTTGACCCCCAAAGAAGCGTACGAGCGGTACTTGCAGCGTAAACAGCTCCCCGAAGGTGGTGGAACCTGGGGAGTTTCTATTGCGGAGTTCGAACAGCTCGGGCTTCTTAGCTACTCAGACCCTTTACCTGACAACGCGTCGCATGCGCTCGTCGACTTCACCTCAGCAGGTGACGAAAAAAAGCAGCTCACCAAGGGCAAGCTTGCGTATGCGAAGGCAATCGCAAGAAAAAGGCTGCACCCTCCACCTGCCGCCGATCATTAATTCGAAATGTCGAGTTCGAGGAGTCGCATTACTGGCTCGTGACGAGGCTAGCGGCCTGCGCGTCGTACACCACCCCAGTTAGCGTGCCATCTACCAGCCGTTGCACGACCTCATCAATCACATGCAGCGGCACCAGGAACCATTCACGGGGCTTCACTGGTTTGCCAAAACGGTCCTCGATGGTGAGGTCCAGCTGGGCGGAACCGAAAACCCGATGGAAGAGGCCTTCCAGCTTCACCCGATTGACGTTGTGGAGTTTGTAGGTGGCAACGATTTCCACACCCGCCAGCAAGTAGGTCGGTTGGTTTTCTGCCCCCGCGATCCGGGTTTCGACCTTGCCTCCTGTCACACCAATCTTGTGAATCAACTCACGATGCTGCACCACAAACGGGTGGTCTGATTTGCTGCGCAGGACGTAAATCGTGCCCGTCTCAACGTCCTCTGGCTCCACTTCATCGCTGAACAGTGGTCCCATGCTGGGATCGGTGAGTCGCCTTCCCGTGTCGTCTTTGTAGAGCGCACGCTGCAAAGAGCGGCGCAGCAGATTGCTCTCCGTGCCGTTGGAGTAGATGACGCGCAGACGCGCGTCATTCTCGCCATTCGGTGCTTTGATCGTCTCTCCGACTTCCGCCACATAGGCGAGCTGACCACCCAAGATGAAGTAGTTGCCCTCGGCAATGCTGGCATCACGTCCGAAGCGCAGAGCCTTTCGCACGCCTGATTTCAGGTCTTGCTCCACCTGCTCGAACAGGGGGCGGAACCGTTCAAAGTCCTGGCATGCCGTCCGATCTGCCACTTCCTCTGCGGCGCGTTTTTCGGTGCTGGATCGGACATGCCGCAGCACGGTGATGTCATCCCCATCGACTGCCTCGTCTCCGACTCCCAATTCAGCCAGCAGAGCATCCTCGTCGAGTGCGTCCACATCTACTGTCGCGATTTCGTGGCCTTGGAGCAGCTTGGGGGTGTCCAGTTCTGCAAGGAGGGTTTGAGCCTCGGGCAACTTCCGCAGCTGATCCAGCCGAACGGCATACAGACGTTCAAAGATGTCTCGTCCCTCGCCATGCTGAGGTGCTCGGCCATGGGTTTGATGAAACCGCAGAATGTCCTCAAAGCCAGCGATGATGCGCTCTTCACGCGGGGTACGGCTCGACGCTTTAAGCGGAGCAACCTCTACGCCCAGTGCATCCAGCAGTTCGTCGTCATCAATATCAGCCATTGCTCTGTGCTCCTTGCGCCTGGGCTGATTTTGCGAGTGCGCGATAGCGGGCGAACGCTGCCACACCTTCGGCCATGCGCTTTTCCCAAGCATCGGCAGAATTGATGTCCGGCAAGCGGCCACGCTCGTTCTTGAACTGCAACGCACGTTTGGAGAGGTCACGTGCCTCTTCTTCCGTCAGGCTCACCTTCTTTGCAGCGATGGCAGCTTGTACCTGGCGCAATGACTTCTCATCCATTGCCTTGGCAAGCACAGCGTACGCAGCATCAAACGGGTTGATGCGGTCGATGAGATCGATGTCCAAGTCCTTCACGTTGACGAACTTGCGCACACCATCAATCAGTGCGGTGCTTCCTTGCCCCGTGCCACTGCCGCTAGCATCTGCCTGAGCCAGAGCCAACTTCGCTTGCTGGGTGATGTTCATGGCAGCAATGGCGTGTTGACGGATGGCCTCTTGATCGGCATCGCTCAGGTCTGGATAACGCTCCCGCACGATCTTGCCCATGCGCAGTTGGGTCAACTCCTCCGGCAGTGTGTTCTCTTTGTCGAACAGGCCGCGTTCGAGGGCTGTCTTGTCTTGCAGAAAGCTCGTGACGACCTCATTCAGGTCTTCCTTGCAAATGCGGGTGGCCTCCGGCGTCTCAGGCTTGGTGAGGCCTGCAATCTCCAAGTGAATCTGGCCCGTGTCCTTGTTCACCCCGATGTTGTGCCCACCCTCCTTGTAGCCTTCGTCGCCATAGTCGAAGCCTTCTTGGGGGCCTGCGTTCTTTGGCGTGAACTCGTAACGGGGTGCCAGAACCTGCTCCATCAGCAGGCTGGCTGAGATGGCTTTGAGCATGTCGTTCACAGCCTCAGCCACTGCTGATTGCTCAGCGGTGGGTTCCGCGATCAGGTTGGTGAACCGTGACCGCTCTTTGCCTTTGGCGTCACGGGTTGCGCGGCCAATGATCTGCACGATTTCGGTCAGGCTGCTGCGGTAGCCAATGGTCAGGGCATGCTCGCACCAAATCCAGTCGAAGCCCTCCTTGGCCATGCCCAGCGCGATGATCACGTCCACATGGTCACGGTCGTTTTTGTAGGCTGGGTCTTTCAGCGCTGACAGTACGCGAGAGCGCTTCGCCGGATCACTGTCGTCAACAAGGTCCGCCACCTTCAAAATACGGCCTTGTGGAGATTCGACCAAATGGAAGCCAGTGTCGGGGTCCACGCCCTTCCATGTACCCAGACCGTGCATGATCTCGTCCACCTCGCGTTGCTTGTCCTTCAAGCTCTCACGCGCATTCACGTTGGGGATGTGGACGATGGTCTTGAGTGCAGGGTCCAGTACCTTGTTGACCGCATCAACGTAGGCCCCGGTGTAGAAGAAGTAACCGATGTCCAGCGATTTGAGCCACTGGTAGCCATTGAGCTGCTCGTAGTAGGTGTACGTCACCGTCTCAAACCGGGATTCGTCCTGCGGACCCAACACCGCCTCACTGTCTCCACGGAAGTAAGAGCCGGTCATCGCCACCAAGTGAACCTTGTCACGGGCAATGAAGGCACCCAGTTGACTGCCCAGTTTGTTGTCTGGGTTGCTGGACACGTGATGGAACTCGTCAATCGCGATCAGGCGGTTGTCGAAAGCATTGATGCCCAGTTCCTCCACGGCAAAGCGGAAGGTGACCCAAGGGCGCTGTTTCAGGCGTTCTCTGCTGCTGAAAAAGCTGCGGACTGGTTCATGCAACGGCATGAGAAACAGATGGTCGAGGCACCGCAAGTGACCCCTCAGCCTGCGCCCACCTTGGTTCAAGGTTTGGGAGTGCCACAGCAGCAGGTTGGCGGGATCAGCCAAGGATTGGTGGCGGTGGCTCAGATGCCGTCTTCGGCTGTCAGGATCAACGGGCTTCGACCGGCTGGGGAGTTGCTGGATGCGGCGGTCGCTGGCCTGAATTCCGGCAGCATGGGGCCTGTCTAGAAAAGCGGCTTGATCAGTGATGGCTCGGTAAACTCAGATGCCCGCAACGATTCCCGGTTGGCCGGTGCCAACTGCCGAAGACTTGCCTTGATCACACAAGATTTTTCATGCTCAAAGTCATCAGTGCCAATCTAAACGGCATACGCTCTGCCTCAACCAAAGGTTTTTTCGATTGGCTGCCCCAGCAAAACGCCGATCTTGTCGGGGTACAAGAGGTCAAGGCGCAACATGACGCAGTTGTGGGGGCGTTCGACCAAATTGATGCACTGCGCGGTTGGTTTCACTTTGCACAGAAGAAGGGCTATTCAGGTGTCGGGTTGTATTCTCGTCATGAGCCAAGTGACGTGAAGGCGGGTATCGGTGTGCCCGAGTTTGACGATGAAGGTCGGTGGATAGAACTGCGGTTCGACAAACCTGGGCGCGCGTTTAGCGTCATCAGTTGCTACTTTCCAAGCGGGTCGAGCGGGGAAGAGCGGCAGGCTGTCAAGTACCGTTTTTTGGATGCTATGGCGATTCATCTCTCACAGCTCAAAGCAGAGCGAGAGTTCATCTTGGTGGGCGACGTGAACATTGCCCACAAGGAAGCGGATCTCAAAAACTGGCGCAGCAATCAGAAGAACAGCGGCTTCCTGCCCGAGGAACGAGCTTGGATGACGAAGTTGCTTGAAGGCGGCGTCAGTGATGTCTATCGAGCCCTGCACCCAACAACGACAGACGAGTGCTACACGTGGTGGAGTAATCGGGGGCAGGCCTACGCCAAAAATGTTGGGTGGAGAATCGACTATCACTTGGCGACGGAACGGATCGCCGCGTTAGCTCGGACTGCCGCCATATACAAAGACCAAAAGTTCTCTGATCATGCGCCTTTGACCGTAGAGTACGACTTCACCCTGTAACATGGAGCAAAAAATGTGGGTTTTTTGCGCCAGTATCTACCACCTGGCTACCCCTGCGCTCGCGGCGCTGGCGCGCGCAGAACATATCTACAAGGGTGAAAAGTTCTCGGACCACGCACCCATCACGGTGGATTACGCACTGACCCTATAAGCCCCAGACACTCTGTCCCGATGACCGACGCCAGCACCTCCGCCCCACCCCCCGCCCACAGTTTCCGCCCCCAAAGCGCCGAGGCGCTGTGGCGTCAGATCTCCACCCCCCACCCCACGGTGGGCAAGGCGCGGCACCTGGGCGAGGCGTTGGTCCACGCAGGACTGCTGTCCACCCCAGACCTGGCGGAGGGCCTGCAGGCGCAGCAAGAAGAGCGCGGCAATGGCGTGCAACGGCCGATCGGCCAGATTCTGGTGGACCGGGGGGCGCTCACCCAGGACCAGTTGCGCGGCGTCATCGCCACGTGGCTGGGCGAATACACCGTGCATCCGGGCGATATCACACCCGAGGCATCGGCACTGGCACTCATCCCCCGTGCCGTGGCCGAGCGTGAATCCGTGCTGCCCCTGATCGCACGCGAGGACGCGCTGGTGCTGCTGATGGCCGACCCTTGGGACCGCGTGCTGATCGACGAGATCCGCTTTCTGACCCAACGGCGGCTGATCCCGCTGCAGGCAGCGCCCGGCACGCTGATGCCAGCCATCCACAAGGCCTACCGCACCCGCCCTGCCGACGCGGGCAGCGCTGTATCGGGCGCACGCGCCACCTCGCAGGAGCTGCTGACCAACCTGGCCACTGCGTCCCCAGACGCCGACACCGAGCAGGCCGATGTGATCAGCGAGTCGGACAACACCCTGGTGCGGCTCATCAACTCGGTGATTGACGAAGCCATCAGCCACCGCGCGTCCGACATCCACATCGAGACCGAGCCCGCCCCGCACAACGTGCGTGTGCGCCTGCGCATCGACGGCGACCTGGTGCCTTACCTTGAGCTGCCCGCGCGCTACCGCTTTGCGATGGTGGCGCGCATCAAGATCATGGCCAGCATGGACATCTCGGAGCACCGCAAGCCGCAGGACGGGAAGATCGACTTCTCGCGCTTCGGCGGCCCGCCCGTCGAGCTGCGCGTGGTCACCGTGCCCACCTCGCGCGGTCTTGAAGACGTGGTGCTGCGCCTGCTGGCTGGCGCCAAACCCCTGCCACTGGAAGCCATTGGCCTGAGCCCGGCCAACCTGGTGGCCATACGCGGTGTGATGAAAAAGAGCTACGGCCTGGTGCTGGTGGTCGGCCCCACGGGCTGCGGCAAGACGACTTCGCTGCACTCGGTCATCCGCGACATCAACACCGCCGGGCGCAAGATCTGGACAGCCGAAGACCCCATCGAAATCACCCAGAGCGGCCTGCGCCAGGTGCAGGTGAATTCCCGCATCGGCTGGACCTTTGCCGCCGCCATGCGCACCTTTTTGCGGGCCGACCCGGACGTCATCATGATCGGTGAAATGCGCGACGAGGAAACCGCGCGCATCGCCATCGAAGCCTCGCTCACGGGGCACCTGGTGCTGTCCACACTGCACACCAATTCGGCGCCCGAGAGCATTGCGCGGCTGCTCGAAATCGGGCTGGACCCGTTCAACTTCTCGGACTCGCTGCTGGCCATTCTTGCCCAGCGCCTGGTGCGGCGCCTGTGCACCGCCTGCCGCGAGCCCCGGTTGGCCGACGAGGAAGCCCTGAACGACCTGGCCTCGCAATACCTCGCCAGCGGCACCAGCAATACGCCCGAGGCGCGCTCTGCGCAGGTGGCACGCTGGCGCAAACAATATGGCGACGCCACGGGCGCTTTACAGCTGTGGCGCGCGGTAGGCTGCAAGGAGTGTGAGAACCACGGTTACCGCGGACGGCTGGGCATCCATGAGCTGATGATCAGCGACGATTCCATCCGCCAGCACATCCGCCGCAGGGCCCCCGCCTCGGACATCCGGCACTCGGCGCTGGCGGCCGGCATGCTCACCCTGCGGCAGGACGGTATCGAAAAGGTGCTGCAAGGCCTGACGGACATGCCCGAAGTGATCGGCGCAACCAATCTGTGACCGATTTAGTGCCAAATACGCCTGTAGCCCTTATAGAACAAGCGTTAATAGCTATATAAATAATAGCACTTCATGCTCGCGTGCCTCCTGCGGCGCAGCACCCCGGCGGGGCTGCGGGCAGCAGCGGTGCCCCGGCGGCCCCGGGATGGTTGCGCAACTTGCGATGCAGCGCGCCCCGCCCCGCCCCTCTCAACAAGCCTTGGCAACCACGAGCGTGTTGAGCAAATCGCTGATGCGCACCGGTTTGTTAAGCACGCAGGCAGCCCCCAGGGCCTGCAGGCGCGTCGCGGCGTCGGGCTTTGCATCGGCCGCCAGCACCACGACCCGGGCATCCCGCGCCGTGGCGAACCGGCCCAGCCGCAGATCGCCGAGCAGCTCCAGGGCCTGCTGCTCCTCGTGAAGATCCAGCACCAGGCCGTCATAGGCCTGCGCTGCCAGCAGCGTGCGGGCGCGGCCCACGCTGCTGGCCTCATGAAAATCCACCATGCCGAGATCGCGCGCGACCATGACGATGGTGCGCCGCAACACGAACTGCGGCTCGACCAGCAAAATCCGGGGCAACAGCGCGGTCATTCGTCGCCCTCTTTTCCGGCCAGGGTCTCGTTTGCCAAGCGGCGCAGTGCATCCAGAATGGACAGCTCCACCGGCCCCAAGGTGCGCGGCACGGTGTCGATCACGCACAGCGTGCCAATGTGGTGCCCGCTGGGGGCACTGAGCGGGGCACCGGCATAAAACCGGATGTGGGGCTCACCCGTCACCAGGGGGTTGTCGGCAAAGCGGGGGTCGCTGCTGGCGTCCTCGACGACAAACAGCTCTGGACTCATGATCGCGTGCCCGCAAAACGAGATGTCACGCGGGGTTTCTGTTGCCTCCAGGCCCACGCGCGACTTGAACCACTGGCGTTGCCCATCCACCAGCGTCAGCAGGGCAATCGGCACGTTCAGTTGCTCGGCCACAAATCGGGCGAGGCGGTCATAGCGCTCTTCGGGCGGTGTGTCCAGCAGCAACAGGTCGCGCAGGGCATTCAGTCGGTCGGCCTCGTCGGCGGGTACGGGTGCGGGTGTCATGGTAAATCCTGGGGTAAATCGTGCGGCGATGGGAGTGGAGGTCAGGTCGCTGGGCTCAGCCCAGCAGGTACGCCATCTGGGCGAGGTCGACCACCACCAGGTTGGCGTGGTCCACCGCGCCTTTGGCATTGATCAGCCCGAACTCGCCCATGGCGCCCATGCGCATGCCGCTGCGCCGCGCGCTGTGGGCGGGCAGCCAGTCCGTCAGGCTGTGGATGGCGATGCCCAAGGGCGCCGTCGTGCCGCCGGGCGCCTGGACAAGAACCGCCAGCTGCGGGTCTGCGAGTCCCTCCGACCTGGCGATGGCGGGCAGGCTGACGAGGCGAACCGTCTGGCCACGCCACGCCAGAAAGGCCGGTCGCCCCGACCGAAGGTCTTCCCTTGCCTGGGCGGGCAGTTCCACCACCCCCACAATGCCATCGACCGGGGACGCATAGCGTTGATCCGCATCGAACACCAGATAGGGCAAGGGCTCGGTGGCGTCGGGTTGCACGGCGCCGCCGGGAGCATGCAACGGAGCCGGCGCACGCCGGCTGATGGATGCCTCGGGTGTCAGGCCAAAGAGTTTGGCGACATCCAGCACCTGCAGCCTGGCGCCGTCTGGCAGCAGCGCCACGCCCGCCAGCAAGGGGTCGCCGGGTATGCTGGCCACGGCAGCCTGCGGCAGATCCAAAAACTGCTGGCACTCCGACACCGTCAGCCCCAGCAGCAGCGGCCCCTGGCCCAGCATCACCATCCACGGCGCGGACTGGCGATCGCTGGCCTGGCGGCCCTCGCTGATGTCCACCAACGGCAGCTTGCGGCCCTGCCACTGGCCGATGGCCCAAGTGCGCTCCTTGGGCCCCAGCGCCAGTTCGGTGGCGGGCACGGGCACCACACGCTCCACGGCGCTTACCGGCACCGCCCACTGCTCCACACCGATCCGGAATACCGCGTGGCGTTGTGTTGTGCCCACCTGGTGCGGTGCAGGGACTGCCGGTGCGCCCGTGGCCGCTGCGTCGGCGGGCTCCACCTGTGCCTGCTCGCACCAGGCCTGGCCCAGTCGCATCAGCCGCGCCACTTCCAGAATGCACAGCGTCGGCGCGCTGGCTGTCGCGGGCACTACCGACTCGAACAGTTCGTTGTCATCGGGCGCGTGGTGCACCCGCCGGATATCGGCCGCCGCCACGGCCTTCACGCCCAGCACCGGCGCTGCGCAACGGCCAACTGACCTTGCCCACGGGGGATTCCCAAGAGGCCTAGCCAGCACTGCGGCGGGCTCAGCTGTTGAGCAATGAAATGTAATTATGGTTCCTGCACAAAAATGTCCGCGTCGCAGTCCTTTTTTGAGTCTATAGGGCATTGCTCACTTAGGACCTCAAACCGACTGCAACCAGATGCGAAGGCCAAACGATCCGTAACACATCCAGCGCGCCGGAAGTCGGCGAATGCACGTGCCAAGCGTTAAACAGGGACTTTGCCCCCATCGGGTCTCACGCAAAAGGCTGTATGCAACACGAACTACCCCGAACGAAGCGCCGCCCACGGTTGGCTCTTTTTCTATTCAGTGCGGCTGCCGTTTTCTCGGCGGGCTTCGCCATGCCGCGAACCGGCTTCGCTGCCGAAATCCTGCTTTCAGGCAGCGGCAGCTTCAAGCCGCCGTCGACTGAACAACTCGCGGCCCTCCCCCCGTATTTGGGTTTTTCTCGCGCTGATCTTGCATCTGGCAACTGGTCGTTTTCAGTGCGGTATGACGACAGTACCCGCGACGCCGACCCTGACCCCTCTGTAGGACGCTATATTGGATCGATCCGTGCCTTTCGCCTCGTGATTGGCAACACCTCTATGGATCTGCCCATCGATCAGGCCCAACTGGTCGTGAGTGACGGTGGTGGTGGCTTCCCCAACCGGGAGTCGATACAGCTGACGACCACGGCCTTGATTCCTTCAGGCCTGTTGCGTCTTTCCTGGATCCAGGTCAATCAGCAGCCGAAAGGGGCTGACTTGCGAGGTGCTGCCGGGGTGCTGCCACGCGATAGCTTGCCGCCTTCCACGTTGATCGCCAACCTCCCCACCGCGAGTCCTTTCGACCGTTTTCTTGAACTGCGCATCGGCCCACCGGCTGGCGGGTCGCAGCCGCAGCTGTACCTGAGTTCATCCAAACTGTCGGTGACCGCCGGTCCCGCTACGGCACCCTGAGGAGCACCAGATGTCGTACATGACCGTATTCACGCGCAGCCTTGTGCTGCGCAGCGTGGCAGCATCTATTATTTTGGGAAGCCTCGCCGCTTGCGGTGGTGGCGGAGACGTGGCCGTGGGCATCGGCGTGGCCGTCCCTGTCCAGCCTGCCGTTGCGCCGCTCACGCTGGCCCTGACACGCGTTGGGCCTCAGGCCATCCAGCTGGACTGGAGCGACGATCCCTATGTCGCCAGGTTCCAGGTTCTGCGCGATGGCTTTGCTTTGTCAACGGTCAACACCACAAGCCTGATCGACGCCTCGGTCTTCATCAACGGAACCTATTGTTATGAGGTACGGGGATACGACGCGGCAGGACGGCTGACAGCCGCCAGCAGCGTAGGGTGCATCACTATCCTTCCCTGAGCGGATCGCGCGGTAGCCGTGACGCCACTGATCGCGGGAGGGGTCCGAGCCAGGAATTTGCGGCCTTTCGACCAACCTTCCCCAACAGCCCTTGCACCTGGTCGGAAAATCACGGACAGCCCTACCAGGCACAGGCTTACCACCGCAGCCTGTGCCGCCGAAGACCTGGCGCAGGCGCGCTGTTGCTTTGCGGCGCAGATTTTTCTTTACGTTTGGCAACCATCGTCATGCTTTCGAGGTGAACGCGGACGGTGGTCTGCGCGTTTCATATAGGCGGTACTTTGTTTACCGCCTCGTGGAGCTTGATGTGAACCTCAATCTTTCCAATACCTTGAAGTGCGCCGCAGTCGCTGCTGGGGCTCTTTTCGTGGGTGCGTCTGCCCATGCCGGCGCAAACTGGTCCGTCGGCATCAATGTTCCTGGTGTGGTGTACGCCGCACCAGGCCCGGCGTATTACGCGCCGGGGCCCGTGTATGCCCCGCCCGTGTATTACCAGCCACCGCCTCCGGTCTACTACCGGCCACCGCCTGTTTACTATCGGCCGGCACCCGTGTATTACGGTGCGCCTGCGCCTGTGTACTATGGTCCTGGTTACCGGCCCTACCGTTATGACGAACATCGGCGCCGGAAATGGGCTGAAGACGATGACGATTGAGTGAGGTTGTGCATCAGGGTGAGACACAACGCTTAATGAGAAGTCCATCTTGTTTCCGGCACTGCGTACCATTGCCGCATGTTGGATGCGCTTCATCTGCTTTCATCTGGCGGTGGCGTAGCGCAGTCCGCGCCGCTGAAGGGTTTGTGAAAATCCTTCTTGAAAAAACATCGCCACGCCCATGCTCAATTACCTCACCGTCCCCGTCACGCCCTTTCAGCAAAACTGTTCCATCGTCTGGTGCGACGCCACCCACAAGGCCGCCGTCATCGATCCCGGCGGCGATCTGGATACGTTGCTGGCCGAAATCCAGCGCCGGGGCCTCACGCTGGAGCAGATCTGGCTCACGCACGCCCACATCGACCACGCAGGGGGCACGGGCGAGCTGGCCGAGCGTCTGCAACTGCCCATCGTCGGCCCGCACCCGGGCGACCAGTTCTGGATTGATGGCCTGCCGCAGCAAAGCGCCATGTTCGGCTTTCCACCTGCGCAGCACTTCACGCCCACGCGCTGGCTGCACGATGGCGACAAGGTGCAGATCGGCAACGAAACGCTGAACGTGCGCCACTGCCCCGGTCACACCCCCGGCCATGTGGTGTTCCACGCGCCGCAGATTGACCGGGCCTTTGTGGGCGATGTGCTGTTTGCGGGCAGCATCGGCCGCACGGATTTCCCGCAGGGCAACCACCAGGACTTGATCGACAGCATCACCGGGCGCCTGTGGCCCATGGGGGACCAGACGGTGTTCATCCCCGGGCACGGGCCGGAGAGCACGTTTGGGCGCGAGCGGCAGAGCAATCCGTATGTGGCGGGTACCTGATTGTTGCGCTGGACTTATCAAAATTGATAGCTGTTCGCGCTTATTCAGCAAGGTCTACAGGCACTTTTGAATTGAAATTCCGTGCGCCAGTGGTCGCGTCCCTAGAATGTGACCTTTTGTGACCCTACCCGCGCACGCCATGGCCCGTTCTGCCCCTGACAGCGACATCGCCCCGCGCACCCCGCGCCGGTTTGCGGTGCCGCAGCGCGGCTCCAGCCTCGCGGGCAAGGCCTACTGGGCCATGGTGAAGCAGGTGGCCGTCATGGCGGCGGTCATCGACGCGGGCTATGTCGTGCTGTTCTGGTGGCTGGGGTCGGGGCCCCTGGCGATCATCAACCTGATCAGCATCGCAATGTACGTGGGCGCGTACCAGCTGGTCACGATGCGGCGCAACACTGCGGCCGTCACGCTGATCTGGCTGGAGGTGATGCTGCACGCCGCCCTGGGCTCGCTGCTCATTGGCTGGGACAGCGGCTTTCACTACTACCTGCTGCTGTTCATCCCTACCATTGTGGTCGCCAACACGCGCGGCTATGCCGTGCCGCTGGTGCTGACGCTGTTGGCCTACTACCTGGGCCTCAGGGCCGTGTGCGATTGGCTGGGGCCGCTCACCCCGCTGTCGCCGATCAGCCTGAAATGGGTGAACGCCCTGCACGTCGCCCTGGTGTTTGGCATGTTGTCGGCGCTGGCAGCCTTTTACCGCCGCACGGTGCTGACTGCCGAGGACCGCCTGCGTAAACAGGCCACGCTGGACCCTTTGACCGGCCTGAACAACCGCCGCCACTTTGAAACCCTGGCCACCCATGTGCTGGCGCGCAGCCAGCGCGACGGCACGCCCGTGACCCTGCTGCTGTGCGATGTCGATCACTTCAAGCGCGTGAACGACGAGCGCGGCCACGCGGTGGGCGACGAGGTGCTGATGGCCATCGCCAGAATGCTGGGCCAGAACCTGCGCGACGGCGACGTGGTGGCGCGCTGGGGCGGCGAGGAGTTTGTGGCGCTGATGCCCGCCAGCCCGCTGGACAAGGCCTGCGCCACCGCCGAGCGCATTCGCGCCGCCGTGCAGGCCACGCCGCTGGAGGTGGACGCCACGCCGCTTGCGCTCACCCTGTCGTTTGGCGTGGCGCAGGTGCATGGCGTGCAAGACCTGCACGCCGCCATCGCCCGCGCCGACAAGGCGCTGTACGACGCCAAGAACGCCGGGCGCAACCGGGTGAGTGCGGCGCAGGAACCCACGCCCGCAGAAATCATGCCAAGTCAGGCTGCAGCGCTTGCCTGAAAAGCGCCATAAGCTATTGAATCAGTAGCAATCAACTGCCGCGTTTGGCGGATTCATACAGCCCCTGCACCTTGGGCACGTTCGCTTGCAGCTCCTTGATCCGCGCTGGCCCCGACGGGTGGGTGGACAGGAAGGCCAGCCCACCCTGCTTGCTGCCGGTGGCGTTGCCCATCTTTTCCCACAGGCTCACGGACGCCTGCGGGTTGAACCCGCCGCGCGCAGCCAGCTCCAGGCCCACCAGGTCGGCATCGCTCTCGTCCGACCGGCTGAACTGCAGCGTGAGCAGCTGCCCGCCCAACCCCGCCGCCGCCTGGCCCAGGTCACCCAGGCCCAGCAGCTGCGAGCCCAGGCGCAGCGCCAGGTTGGTGCCCTGCGTCTTGGCGATGCGCTCGCGCGCGTGTTCGCGCAGCGCGTGGGCCATTTCGTGGCCCATGATCATGGCGGTCTCGTCGTCGGTGAGCTTGAGCTGGTCGAGGATGCCGGTGTAGAACGCAATCTTGCCGCCGGGCATGCAGAAGGCGTTGATCTGCGAGCTGCCGATGAGGTTGACCTCCCAGCGCCACTGTCTGGCCCG
>NZ_JADHVT010000127.1 GCF_016783915.1 Acidovorax sp. | reverse complement strand
CGCGGGCCTTTTCTTCGGGCGCAGCGTCGATCTGGTCGTAGGCCTTGGCTTCGCCGCCGAACTTGGCGGACAGCACCGTGGCGATGGCTGCCGTCAGCGTGGTCTTGCCATGGTCCACGTGGCCGATCGTGCCCACGTTCACGTGGGGCTTGGTCCGCTCGAATTTTCCTTTTGCCATTTTTCCGACTCCGAAAAAAATCTATATCAACACAACAGGATCTCGGCGCAACCAGAACCGGACGCACCAGAAAATGGTGCCCATGGCGGGAATCGGACCCGCGACCTCTCCCTTACCAAGGGAGTGCTCTACCACTGAGCCACATGGGCAATTGGCGCCGCTCACACAACACCAAAAATCTCTACTCAACAAACCAGCGCAACAAACAATGGAGCGGGAGACGGGAATCGAACCCGCGTCATTAGCTTGGAAGGCTAGGGTTCTACCATTGAACTACTCCCGCGCAGACCACCGGCCTTTGCGAACCCAACTTTGCACTCACAAAGTTAAGCATCACTCTCAACACTGCTCACTCACTGGTGGAGGGGACTGGATTCGAACCAGTGTAGGCGTAAGCCAACAGATTTACAGTCTGCCCCCTTTAGCCACTCGGGCACCCCTCCGGAGAATTTCGAATTATAGCACCAATTTTTCGCACATCCAGAAATTAAACGCGCTTGGCGCTCATCACAAACGCTGGCGGCGTTCGATGCTGCATGTACCGTTGGTGCGGCTGGCGGGGATCGAACCCACGACCCTTGGCTTCGGAGGCCAATACTCTATCCACTGAGCTACAGCCGCATACCTCTGATTAACGCAGCCTTTAATTATTGCATGCGGCAAGCATCCCACCAAACAAAGCCCTGGCGCTCAGCCGCCGCAAGATGCTGCTGGCACCTTCGAGCCCCCTAGCGACAACCCCACCCCACGCAAAAATGCGTCGGTGCTGGCACCACCCACGCCAATGAGATCAAAGCCACCGTCGTTCAGAATCCAGTTACGTATCAAGCCATCAAAAAGGGCATGCAGGCTGATGGCCGCATCCAGGGCCGACATCGACAGCGCCACGCCCTGCGACTCGGCAGCCAACGCAAAGTCGCGCGCCAACTGCTGCGTAAACCCTTCGGAAGCCGCGACATGACGCTCACGCAAGCCCATCAGTTCGCTCACATATTCCACCTTGTACAAAGCAATCTCGAAAACCCTTCGGGTGTGCTCGTCCGAGGCAACGCTACGCAAGACCAGAGCCATCACTGCCCGAAGGCGTTGCACAGGATCAGTACAGGTGCTGTCTTCAAAACTGGCAAAACCTTGCTCCAGCGGCAGAGTGACACGATCCATCATGGCGCCAAACAGATCTACCTTGTCTTTGAAGTGCCAGTAGATCGCGCCACGGGTGGCCCCTGCAGCCTGAGCAATGTCACTCAGAGATGCACGGGACACGCCCTTTTCCCGAAACACCAACTCCGCCGCATCGATCAACCCGTTACGGGTTGCGATTGCATCTTCTTTTGTCCGGCGCGCCATAGTCAAACACCCTGTTGAGTCTCCAAAACCCCTACACCTGCCAAGGGGCATCTGTAGCGGACAATAATTATACATTCATGTCTGTATGTATAATTTCTGATCAAACTGTCGGGACATTGAGCAAAGCGCTCTAGACCCGTTTTCTTTCCGACACCCCCTTTTTTGACGCACATCCAAAGGACTCTCATGCCTCAACTGCGTGACGCATCCGGCACCCCTTACTTGCGTGCCACCACCACCCGACGAGTGATTTCGCTGGCCGCCATCAGCGCAGCGGTATTGCTTGTATCTGCATGTGGCAAGGCAGATGGACAGGCCGCCGGGGCAGGAGGCCCCAAGCCGCCCCCGGTCGAAGTGGGGGTCGTCACTGCCACGCCCGGCGACGTGGGCCTGATCACCGAGCTGCCTGGCCGTGTCGAAGCATCTCGCGTGGCCCAGGTGCGCGCACGGGCCGCAGGCATCTTGCAACAGCGAGTGTTCAAGGAAGGGAGTGACGTCAAGGCCGGGCAGGTGCTGTTCCGCATTGATCCCGCACCCTACGCCGCCGCCGCAGAAAGCGCGCGCGCCAGCCTTGCCAAAGCACAAGCCAATCTCGCACAGGCCAGCGCTCAAGCTGAGCGCTATCGCCCCCTGGTGGCCGCCAATGCCATCAGCAAGCAGGACTTTGTGAACGCAGAGGCGGCCGAAAAACAAGCCCAGGCCGACGTGGCAGCCGCCAAGGCCGCCGTGCGTACCGCGGACATCAACCTCAGCTATGCGAGCGTGACTTCACCGATCTCCGGCCGCATTGGCCGCGCGCTAGTGACCGAAGGCGCCTTGGTCGGCCAGGGCGAAGCGACCGCACTGGCGGTGGTACAGCAGATCGACCCGGTGTACGTGAACTTCACCCAATCGGCCGGCGACGTCTTCCAACTGCGCCGCGCCATGGAAAGCGGGCAATTCAAGCGCGCTGGCGGCAGCCAGGCGGCCAGCGTCAAGCTGGTGCTCAGCGATGGATCTGAATACGCGCAAGCAGGCAAGCTGTTGTTCACGGACTTGTCGGTGGACTCCACAACGGGCCAGGTGACCCTGCGCGCTGAAGTACCCAATCCCAAGGGCGAGCTGCTGCCCGGCCTTTATTTGCGCGTGCGGATTGAACAGGCACAGGCCAGCAACGCCATCACCCTGCCCCAGCAGGCCGTCACGCGTACCCAGCAGGGCGACACGGTCAGCGTGGTTGGCGACGACGGCAAAGTGTCGCAGCGCACCGTCAAGATCAATGCCGCACAGAACAACCGCTGGGTGGTGCTGGACGGACTGAAGGCGGGAGAAAAAGTGATGGTGGACGGATTCCAGAAGCTGCAGATGCTGCCCCCCGGCACGCCCGTAAAACCTGTGCCGTGGCAAGCGCCAGGCGCACAGTCGGCAGCGTCTGCGTCAGCGCCGACCTCGCCAGAAGCGCCTGCGGCACCTGCATCGGCCGCATCCAAGCCATAAGGGGCATTCCAGCATGGCCAAATTTTTCATTGACCGCCCCATCTTTGCGTGGGTGATTGCGCTGTTCATCATGGTGATGGGCGGCGTAGCCATCACGCAGCTACCCATTGCCCAGTACCCGCCGGTGGCACCACCGTCCATCGTCATCAACGCCGCCTATCCAGGCGCATCGGCTCAGACACTCGAAGACAGCGTGCTGTCGGTGATTGAACGGGAAATGAACGGCTCCCCCGGGCTGATCTACATGGAATCAGTGGCGCAAGCCGATGGCTCGGGCAGCATCACGCTGAGCTTTCAGCCCGGCACCAACGCCGATCTGGCGCAGGTGGACGTACAGAACCGGCTCTCGCGGGCCTCGCCGCGCCTGCCTTCTGCCGTGACCCAGCAGGGCGTGCGCGTGGACAAGTCGCGCTCCAACTTCCTGCTGTTCACCATGCTGTCGTCCAGCAACCCGGCAACTGACACCGTGGCCTTGGGCGACTATGCCTCGCGCAATGTGGTGCCTGAACTCCAGCGTCTCAAGGGCATTGGCCAGGCGCAGCTGTTTGGCACCGAGCGCGCCATGCGCATCTGGATCGACCCCGCCAAAATGGTGAGCTACAACCTGTCAGCGGCAGAAATCACCGCCGCCATCCGTGCCCAAAACGCGCAGGTGGCAAGCGGCACCATTGGCGACCTGCCCAACGTCGCAGGCCAGGGCATTGCAGCCACTGTGGTGGTCAACGGGCAACTGTCCAGCGTCGAGCAGTTCGGCAACGTCGTGCTGCGCGCCAACACCGATGGATCCACCGTGCGCATCAAGGATGTGGCACGCGTGGAACTGGGCGGCCAGGCCTATGCCACCGCCGCACGCCTGAACGGAAAGCCCGCCGTGGGCATCGGCGTGCAGCTGTCGCCCAGCGGCAATGCACTGGAGGCCGCCAAAGACGTACGCGCCAAGATGGATGAGCTGTCACGCTACTTCCCCGAAGGCATGAGCTGGAGCATTCCTTACGACAGCTCGCGCTTCGTGGACATCTCCATCAAGCAGGTTGCCGAAACACTGGTGGAAGCCGTGGTGCTGGTGTTCCTGGTGATGTTTCTGTTCCTTCAGAACTGGCGCTACACCATCATCCCGACGATCGTGGTACCGATTGCGCTGCTGGGTACGTTTGCCACGCTGCTGGCTCTGGGGTTCTCTATCAACGTGCTGACCATGTTCGGCATGGTGCTGGTGATCGGTATCGTGGTGGACGACGCCATCGTGGTGGTGGAGAACGTTGAGCGCATCATGAGTGAAGAAGGCCTGTCACCGCTGGAAGCCACGCGCAAGGCCATGCGCCAGATCTCGGGCGCCATCATTGGCGTGACGGTGGTGCTGATCTCGGTGTTCGTGCCTCTGGCATTTTTTGCGGGCTCCACGGGCAACATCTACCGCCAGTTCTCGGCGGTGATGGTGGCATCCATTGGCTTCTCAGCCTTCATGGCCCTGTCACTCACGCCGGCACTGTGCGCCACCCTGCTCAAGCCGGTAGAGGCGGGGCATCACCATGAGAAGACCGGCTTTTTTGGATGGTTCAATCGCGGCTTTTCGCGCACCGCCAAGGGCTATGAAGGTTTTGTGGCACGCATGCTGCGGCGCGCCGCGCGTTATCTGGTGATCTATGCCGCCATCATCGGCGCCGTGACCGTGGTGTACATGCGCCTGCCAACCTCGTTCCTGCCCAGCGAAGACCAGGGCAACATCATCGTCAACGTGCAATTGCCACCTGGCGCCACGCAGGAGCGCACGCTGGCCGTGATGGAGCAGGTCGAAGGCTTCATCCTCAAGCAGCCCGAGGTGCAGAGCATGGTGGGCGTGCTGGGCTTCAGCTTCTCCGGTCAGGGGCAAAACGCGGCGCTCGCATTCGTGACCCTCAAGGACTGGAGTGAGCGCCAAGGCCCAGGCCAGTCGGCACAGGACGTTGCCAACCGCGCCTTTGGTGCGCTGATGGGCATCCGCGATGCGTTCATATTCCCGCTGAGCCCGCCGCCCATTCCTGAGCTGGGCAATGCCAGCGGCTTCACGTTCCGCCTGCAGGACCGTGGCGGCGCGGGCCACGAAGCCCTGGTGAAGGCTCGCAACCAGCTGCTCGGCATGGCGTCGCAGAGCAAGGTGCTAGCCCAGTTGCGCCCCGATGGTCTGGAAGACGCTCCACAGTTGCAGATTGACATTGACCGCGACAAGGCCAGCGCACTGGGTGTGCCTTTTGACGCGATCAACTCCGCGCTGTCCACCGCGCTGGGTTCCAGCTATGTGAACGACTTCCCCAACCAGGGCCGCCTGCAGCGGGTGGTGGTGCAAGCCGACGCGCCAGCGCGCATGCAGCCCGATGATCTGCTGAAAATCAATGCCACCAATAGCCAGGGCAAGCCAGTGCCGCTGTCGGCATTCGCCACCACGCGCTGGGTGACCGGGGCGCAGCAAACCGTGCGCTATAACGGGTATCCGGCCATGCGAATCTCTGGCTCGCCAGCGCCCGGCTACAGCACAGGTGCTGCCATGGCCGAGATGGAGAAGCTCGCAGGCCAGCTGCCGCAAGGCTTCGGGTTTGAATGGACTGGCCAGTCGCGCGAGGAAAAGCTGGCAGGCTCGCAATCGCTCATCCTGTACAGCTTTGCAATCCTGGCGGTATTCCTGTGCCTGGCCGCTTTGTACGAGAGCTGGTCGATCCCGCTGGCAGTGATCCTGGTGGTGCCCCTGGGCGTGCTGGGCGTGCTGCTGGCCACGTTGCTGCGCGGCTATGCCAATGACGTGTACTTCCAGGTGGGCCTGATCACCATCATTGGCCTCTCGGCGAAAAACGCCATCCTGATCATCGAGTTCGCCAAGGACCTGCAAGCCCAGGGCAAGGGCGTGATCGAGTCGGCGCTGGCCGCCGCACATCTGCGGTTCCGCCCCATCGTGATGACCTCGATGGCGTTCGGCCTGGGCGTGCTGCCGCTGGTCGTCGCGTCGGGCGCAGGCTCGGCCAGCCAGCGGGCTATCGGCACCGGCGTGCTGGGTGGCATGGTCACGGGCACCGCCCTGGCCGTTTTCTTTGTGCCCGTGTTCTTTGTGGTGGTGCGCAGCCTGTTCAAAGGCAGCGCACGCCAGCAGGAAATGAACCGCCGCCATGCAGAAGAAGCAGGAGTTGGAACCCATGACTAAGCACCGCAGCACCCCCATCGCGCTGGCAGCGGCCACAGCGGCTGCGCTGTTGGCTGGCTGCTCGTTCATACCGACTTACGAGCGCCCCCAGCCCCCCGTCCCCGCCGCCTACGCCAGCGGGGTGGCAACGAACGCCAGCGCAGCTGTGCAGTCGGGAGCCATGGTGCCTTGGCAGAACTATTTTGCCGAGCCACGCCTGCAGCAGCTGATCGACATTGCGCTGGCCAACAACCGCGACCTGCGTGTGGCCATGCTCAGTATCGAGCAGGCTCGCGCCACCTACCAGGTGCGCCGTGCCGACCTGTACCCGGGCGTCGGCCTGTCTGCCAATGCCAGCCGGGCGCCCGCTACGGGCACGGGCAATCTGACGAACTCGTTCAGCGTGGGCCTGGCCGTATCCGCCTGGGAAATCGACTTCTTTGGCCGCATTGCAAGCCTCAAGGAACAGGCGCTAGCCCAGTACCTTGCCACCGAAGAAGGCCGCAACGCCGCCCAGGTGAGCTTGGTGGCGGCCGTGGCCAACGGCTGGCTGACCTTGCTGGCCGACGAAGAGCTGCTGGACCTGTCGCGCCAGACCCTCGCATCACGCGAGGAGTCGGTGCGCCTGACGAAGATGCGCCTGGATGCAGGCGTGGCGTCCGAACTCGACTACCGCCAGGCCGAATCCCTCACCCAAGCCGCCCGCGCCACGCTGGCGCAGCAACAGCGGCAGCGCGCGCTCGACGAAAATGCGCTGGTCCTGCTGCTGGGCCAGGCACTGCCTCAGGATGTGCGCACCAGCCTGGCCGGTGGCAAGCTGGCCAACGCGCCTGCGATGGAAACACTGCCCGCCGGCCTGCCGTCCGAGTTGCTCACCCGCCGGCCGGACATCCGACAGGCAGAACAGCAACTGATCGGAGCCAATGCCAACATCGGAGCTGCGCGGGCGGCGTTCTTCCCGCGCATCGCGCTGACGGCGCAGGCAGGTACGGCCAGTGGCGAGCTGTCAGGCCTGTTCAAGAACGGCTCCTGGGGCTTCACCATCGCGCCGTCGCTGCTGCTGCCCATTTTTGACGCGGGCCGCAATCAGGCCAACCTGGACAGTGCCCGGGTTGGCCGGGAAATTGCCGTGGCGCAGTACGAAAAAGCCATCCAGACCGCCTTCCGCGAAGTCTCGGACGCCCTGGCTGGGCAAGCCACCCTGGGCGAGCAAGCCCAGGCCCAGCAACAGCAGGCCAGGGCAGAAGCGGCTCGCTTGCAGTTGGCCGACCTGCGCTATCGCAACGGCGTGGCCAGTTATCTGGACCTGCTGGACGCGCAACGCTCGCTGTTCATAGCCCAGCAGGCGGTGGTACAGGTGCGGCTCGCGCAGTTGCAAAACCAGGTGTCGCTGTACAAGGCATTGGGAGGTGGTGCACCTGACACCACCGCCCAGACTCCCTCCTGAGCGATCGCCGCCGAGCGTGCGTGGCCTGCTTGGGCGCCATGCACGCTCTCGGGCAAACCCGTGGGTGTCTGCGTCAAGCAGGGATGGGAATAACCATCCCCGCAGATATAATTTAAGGTTGATTACACCGAAGCCCCCGATACACCTGAGGACGACATGAGCGACAACCACCACGAAGAAGCCCATACCGGCCCGATCAAGAACCCCAAGCAGTTGCTGGTCGCGGTACTTTTCTCGTTTGTGATTCCGATCTTTGCCATCATTGGCTTGGTCCTGTATGTGACGTCGGCGGACAAGCCCGCTGCCGGTGCTGTCAACCCCGAGAAAGCCATTGCCGAACGCATCCAGAAAATCGGCATGGTCGAGGTGCGCGACGCCAACCGCCCCCTCAAGAGCGGCGAAGAAGTGTTCAAGGCCCAGTGCTCGGCCTGCCATGCCTCTGGCGCTGCAGGTGCTCCCAAGTTTGGTGATGCCGCTGCTTGGGCTGCGCGCATCGGCACCGGGTTTGAAGCCCTGGTGCAGTCGGCCTTGAAGGGCAAGGGCGCCATGGCACCCCAGGGTGGCGGCGACTTCAACGACACCGAAATCGCCCGCGCCGTGGCCTACATGGCCAATGCTGGCGGTGCCAAGTTCGCCGAACCTGCTGCCCCCGCAGCTGCTGCGCCTGCCGCACAGGCGGACGCTGCCCCTGCCGCCGCTCCCGCACCGGCTGCTGCCGCAGCCCCTGTGGCAGCAGCCGCTCCCACCGTGGCCGTGGTTGCCGCACCTGCAGCAGCCGCTGCCGGCGGCGCTGGCGAGGCTTTGTACAAGCAGGCTTGCCAGGTGTGTCACGCTGCCGGTGTAGCTGGTGCCCCCAAGTTTGGTGACAAGGCCGCCTGGGCCGCTCGCCTGCCCGCAGGCATCGATGCGCTGTACACCAGCGTCGCCAAGGGCAAGGGTGCGATGCCCCCGCGTGGCGGCTCCCAAGCCTCTGACGCCGATCTGCGCGCTGCTGTGGAGTTCATGGCAGCCGCCGCCAAGTAAGGCGGCCCGGTGCCCTGCACAGGCGAGCCAGAAACCCACCCAGAAAGCCGGTCCTTGCGACCGGCTTTTTTCATTCTGCAGCTTATCCAGTACCGCGGTGAGCAGCAGTGACTGCCAGCAACTCCGGGTTGAAGGCGGTAGCGCGGAGCTTCAGTTTGGTTGTGACGCCCTGGCTTGCGACCGGGCGCGCGGGCTGCAGACATACCCGTAGCGTGCCGGAAGGTCCTGCGCCTGCACGTCCTGCGGCGTCCAGCGTCCGTCTGTCACCGCCTCTGCAGCCAGTGCCACATCCAGCGTGTGCAACAGCCCTAGGCCCAGGTCCGTCTCCAGGTACACGCGGCCCTGCTCGTCCAGCAGACAGTGGCGTACCGACGCCTCCCGGCCGGTGTGGCTGACGGCACGCAGGTCCTGCGGCTGCAGGCGCCACACCCAGGGCGTGGCCGCCAGTTCTACGTACACGCGCTGCGGGCCGTTCTGAAAGAACCACTGCCCCTCGATGTCGTGCTCATAGTTGCGCGCAATGAAAGCGATGAGCTTGTCGTGCTGCAGCAGCGACCCTTTGCTGTGCGGAAAAGCACCCGCCGCCTGTGTCGCGTCGTCGCGCAAATACCAGTGGCCACGCGCATCCAGGCCCAGCCAGCCATAGCAGTCGGGCACGTTGGGCCATTTGGCCAAGGCCTGTTTGACGATGTCATCCATGGGGAGATTGTGCACCGTGCTGCCCCTGCGCCCCGCTGTGTTCGGCCAGCCACCCTCCCACGGCGTCGGGCATGGCGCGCACATGCCCCGGCGGCAACCCGCGCGGGAACCCCACATGCCCGCCGTGCGGCGGCTGCCAGAGCGTGACGTGGCGTCCCACCTCGCGCATGCCAGGCAAGCTGCCGGCGGGCACAAAGGGGTCATTGCGCGCGTTCACCACCAATGCCGGAATGCGGATGCGGTGCAGCAACGGCTTGGCCGACGCGCGCAGCCAGTAGTCCTCGGTATTGCGGAACCCGTGGACCGGTGCGGTGAACACGTTGTCAAACGCGTACAGGTCCCGCGCGGCCAGCAGCGCCTGCCGGTCAAACAGCCCCGGGTGCTGCGCCAGCTTCTGCAGCGCCTTGGGCACCAGGGTGCGCATGAACATGCGCGTGTACACCAGCCGGTTGAACCCGCGCCCAATGGCGTGACCGCCCGCAGCCAGGTCGATGGGCGAACACACGGCCGCCACCGCATCAGCGCTGCGCGCAGCGTCAGTGCCCACTTCGGCGGCCCAGCGCAGCAGAGCGTTGCCGCCCAGTGACACCCCCACTGCCATCAGCGGCCCCTGGTGGTGCACACGCAGCTGCTGCAGCATCCAGCCGATCTCGGCATGGTCGCCCGAGTGGTAGGCGCGCGGGCCACGGTTGATCTCCCCGCTGCAACCGCGAAAGTGCGGCAACGCGCAGGCCCAGCCGCGTTCGCGCGCTAGGTCGGCAAAGGCTTCGCAGTAATGGCTGCGCGATGAACCCTCCAGCCCATGAAACACCACCAGCAGCGGCCGGGTTGCGTCAGCCGCCACACTGTCCTGCAGAAAGTCCACGTCGATGAAATCGCCGTCGGGCGTGTCCCAGCGCTCACGGCGGTACTCGGGGCGGGGGCCGAACACCCGGCGTGCATACAACGCGGGCCAGATTGTTTGCAGCTGGCCACCGGGGAGCCAGCGAGGCGCTATGTATTTCATAGCTATCGGGGCATATTATGTCGGCGCATGCAGCCAAAATGGCTCAAAGTCCTCACGCCCGTGCCTCAATGCAGCACCGGGCGCTGCGCCAGCACATCCACCTGGGCATCTGGCGCTACGCCCGGGCTGGCGTGGTGTGCCACCATGCGCCAGCCTTCGGGGGTCTTGTGGTAAACGTTGGTGGCCATGACCACGGCCTGGTGCAGGCCGTCGGGCAGCATCACCTCGACCTGCTCGACCACGCTGTGCACGGCACTCGACAGCGCCACGACGCGATGCACCTGCGCCGGTCGGGCACGCACCGTGCCATGGGAGAACATGGCCTCGAACGCGGCACGGATGGCGGCGGGCCCCAGCAGGCGCGGCCCGCCCGGGTGCACACAGACAATCTCGTCATCGTCCGCCCAGCACGACATCAGCAGCTCGATGTCACCGCGCTGCAGCGCCTCATAAAACGCGGTTTCGGTTTCATCCGAAGAGCCACCCAGGGTGGCTGCTTTTGATCGGGCGCGGGGCATGTGGATTCTGGTGGTAAGTGGGTCGGAACGGCGTGACAGGTACAACGCCAGCCTGCTATTGTGCGGCGGCGGTGCAATGCCTGGCTGCCTACCGATTTTGTACGCGCTCGGGCGGGGGCCCACCATCGCTGGTCGGCGACCAGTTTGCGGACTGGCGCCCTCCGGTTTCTGGCACAGTCATCCCATTTCTCCATCGGCGGACTCCACCATCATGATGATCCAACGTCTACTTGCCCTCCTCACCTTGCTCGCCGCCACGCTCACGCTGAGCGGCTGCGGCTACAACGACTTCCAGCGCCTGGACGAGCAATCGAAGGCCGCCTGGAGCGAAGTGCTCAACCAGTACCAGCGCCGTGCCGACCTGGTGCCCAACATCGTCGCCACCGTGAAGGGCGAGGCCAACTTTGAACAGGAAACGCTGACCAAGGTGGTCGAGGCCCGCGCCAAGGCCACGGCCATCCAGGTCACGCCCGAGACGCTGAACAACCCCGAGGCTTTCAGCAAGTTCCAGCAGGCCCAGGGCGAGTTGTCCAGCGCCCTCTCGCGCCTGATGGTCGTGTCCGAGCGCTACCCCACCTTGCAGGCCAACCAGGGCTTTCGTGACCTGCGGGTCACGCTGGAGGGTACCGAGAACCGCATCACCGTGGCTCGCAATCGCTACATCCAGACCGTGCAGGAGTACAACGTGCTGGCACGCAGCTTCCCCACGAACCTCACGGCCATGGCCTTCAGCTACGCCCCGAAGCCAAGCTTTACGGTAGCCAACGAGGCACAGATTGCCGTGCCGCCCACGGTGGACTTTTCCGCCTCCAAGGCAAAGCCCTGAACAACACCCCTCACGTGCCAATGTGAGCCGAATATGCTGCTAGCGCTTAGAAAATATGCACTGACAGCTATATTATTGATAGCAATATTGCCCTCCTTTGGCTGGACTCAATCGCAGCTACTGGCCGTGCCCGCCCTCACAGGCCACGTCATCGATCAGACCGGCACGCTCTCCGGCACAGACACCCAGGCGCTGGAAGTCCAGCTGGCCACCCTCGAAAAAGCCCACGGGTCGCAAGTGGTCGTACTGATGGTGCCCACCACCGCCCCCGAAGACATCGCCGCCTATGCCAACCGGGTCGGCAACCAGTGGAAGATCGGGCGCCGCGACGTGGGTGACGGTGTGCTGGTGCTGGTGGCCAAGAGCGACCGCAAGATGCGCATCGAGGTTGCCAAGTCGCTGGAAGGTGCCATCCCCGACATCGCAGCAGCACGCATCATCGACGGCGCAATGAAGCCCCGCTTTCAGCAAGGCGACTTTGCCGGAGGCCTCAGCGCTGCGGTCACGCAAATCGGCGCGCGCATTGCTGGCGAGGCCCTGCCCGGCCCGGCCTCGGCGCCAGCCGCTGCCATCAGGGGCGACAGTCACGGTCTTTTTGACTGGACGGACTTTGCCATCTTCCTGTTCTTTGGCGTCATGGTGGCCGGCCCCCTGGCCCGCAGCATCTTGGGCGCTGCGCTGGGCGGGCTGGCGTTGGGTGGCGGCGTGGGCGTCCTGGCGTTTGTGTTCACATCCAGCCTGCTGCTGTCCGTGGGCGCGGGCGTCATAGCGCTGCTCTACACCTGGTTTTTTGGCGGCAGCAGCGGCCTCATCAGCCTGGGGCATGGCGGGGGAGGCTTGGGAGGCTGGAGCAGCGGGAGTTCAGGCGGTTCCAGCAGCAGTGACGGTGGCGGCTTCAGCTCGGGCGGTGGGGGAGATTTTGGCGGTGGTGGCGCATCGGGAGACTGGTGATGGGTGTTGACAAAAGTGAACGACCAACGCATACGCTGTGGCATGCCATCTGGCGGCTGGTCCGCCACCGCTGGCACGACGCCTTCGGTCGATCCGCCATCCCGGCGCCCGCGCTTCAGCGCCTCGGCGCGCAGGTCGCCGCCAGCGAATTGCAGCACACCGGACAGATACGCATCGTGGCGGAAGCGGGACTCCCATGGAGTTACCTGCGCCGCCACGCGAAGGTGCGCGAACGCGCGTTGATGCTGTTCAGCAAACACCGCGTGTGGGACACCGAACACAACAACGGCGTGCTGATCTACCTGCTGATGCCGGAGCATGCGTTCGAGATCGTTGCCGACCGGGGCTTGGCGCGGCATGTGGCTCCCGCCGTATGGCAGGAAATGGCGGCTCAGATGTCGGCCCAGTTTCAGCAGGGTCACTACGAAGAAGGCCTGGCACAGGCTGTGGGTGCTGTAGGCGCCCTGCTGGCAAAGCACTTTCCGCGCACCACCGATTCCCCCTGCACCAACGAGCTGCCAGATGCGCCAGTCGTGCGCTGAGAGCCTGTGGGCAGCCAGCCCGAGCATTCACACGGCTGCAGGAATCAGCGCATGCTGAAGGCAGCCATTGTGTGAAGGGCAGCTGGGCAGCCAGATAGCGCTTTCAGCCCAATTTCGGCGCGCTTTCCATGGGCACCAGGCCCCCTACATGCCGCCATTTCTCAGGCAATTCCGCGAAAAGCGGAGTCGCTGACCTTGCGCGGTCACCCTTGTTACCGGCGTGTGGCATCACAGCCCAACACCTCCTGACCGTCCTGTATTCGTATCCGGGTTATCCATCACCAGTGTCCCCACTGCAGCCGAAGCAACGCCCTATGCCAATGGACTTGCCATCAACGCACCTTTATTGTTTCCAATACTGGAACAGTTAGTTCGCGACCCGGTGGTTTTTCTCTGTACCCCATCGGCGTACAGTTCATCCCATCGATGAGCCGAACCCGCAAGGCGACTCACCGAATCCGGTTCAGGAATGGTTTTTGACCCGGCTTTTTT
>NZ_JADHVT010000126.1 GCF_016783915.1 Acidovorax sp. | reverse complement strand
AGCTCGCCCATGGCCTGCTGCACCTGGGCATCGCCGTACTGGTCCAGCAGGTCATGCAGGCGGCGCTCGCCAAGGTCCAGCGCGGCCAGCTGGCCGTTCAGGTCGCCCCACAGGCTGTCGGGCAGGCGGGTGTTGGCCTTCAGGATGGCCAGCACGTCGTCGTCGAACACGCCGCCGCGCACGATGCGCACGGGCGGAATCTGCACCGCCTCTTGCCAGCACTCGGTGGCAGCCGGGTTGTAGTTGCCGGGCACGTTGCCGCCCACGTCGTGCCAGTGCGCGGCAGATGCCAGGAAGCAGAACAGCTGGCCGTTGCGGAAGAATGGGCGCACCAGCTTGAAGTCGTTGGCGTGGGTGCCGCCCTCGTAGGGGTCGTTGAACAGCCAGGTGTCTCCCGCCGTGATGCCGCCGCGCTCGCCCGCCGCCCGCATGGCCGCGCGCACGGCAAAGGCCATGGCACCCACAAACACGGGCAGGCCGGACTTGCCCTGCACCAGCGTGTCGCCCGTGGTGGCGTCGTACAGGCCGTGGCAGGCGTCGTGCGCCTCGGCAATGATGGGGTTGAACGCGCTGCGGTACAGCGTGGCATCCATCTCGTCGGCGATCTGCTCCAGGCGGCCGCGCAAGACGGCCAGGGTGACCGGGTCCATAGCGGGCGGTGCGGTGGTGGTGTTGTGTTCAGCCATTGAGGGCCTCCTTGCCAAAGCGGGTGCGCAGCTGGTTCAGCAGACCGCCGGCGCGCACCATGTCCATGAGAAACGGGGGAATCGGGTCGCAGGCCAGCACACGGCCCTGGGGGGTGATGACGGCGGGCGCCTGCCAGTCGAGCGTGACGGCATCGCCGTCACCCAGCGCACCCAGTGCATCGGCCTCGGCGCAGGTCAACAGCAGCAGGCCCAGGTTGAAGGCGTTGCGAAAGTAGAGACCGCTGAACGACGGCGCGATGACCGCGACGATGCCCAGCCGCACCAGCACGGCGGCCGCCTGCTCGCGCGAGGAGCCAATGCCGAAGTTGGGGCCAGCCACGATCACATCGCCCTTGCGCACACCGCCCACGAAATCGGGCCGCACCGATTCGAGGCAGTGGCGCGCCAGCACGTCCAGGCCGTGCTTCATGGCATGGCCGGGGGCGAGTACATCCGTGTCGATGTCAGCGCCCAGTTTCCAGACCCTGTGGGTGTTTTTCATACCAGTACCTCGCGGGGGTCGGTGATGCAACCGCGCACGGCCGATGCCGCCACGGTGTAGGGCGATGCCAGATACACCTGCGCGGTGACCGAGCCCATGCGGCCCTTGAAGTTGCGGGCGGTGCTGGAGATGACGGTGGTGTTGTCTCCTACCGTGTCGCCATAGCCTGCGCAGGCACCGCAAGTGGTAGGGAACAGTTCGGCCCCCGCGTCCTGCAGCACCTGCAGCACGCCCTCGTCGCGTGCAGCGGCCTGGTCCTGCTGGCTGGCAGGGGCCACCATCAGGCGCACTCCACTGGCCACGCGTTTGCCACGCAGCACCGAGGCGGCAGCGCGCAGGTCGTCCAGCTTGGCGCCCGTGCAGGCGCCGATGTAGGCAACGTCGATGCCCTGCCCTGCGTGCTGTGCCACGGGGGCGGCGTTGGCCGGGCTGTGGGGCGCGGCGACCTGCGGCGTGAGCGTGGTGGCGTCGAAGGTGTGGCGCGTGAGGGCTGCGCCTTCGTCCGTGCGCCAGGCATCCAGCCCCTGCAGGTCTGCGTCGGGCACACCCGCCGCCCGCAACCACTCGCGTGTGGTGGCGTCGGGGGCAATCAGCCCGGCCTGGGCGCCCAGCTCGGCGCTCATGTTCGAGAGCGTCATGCGCTCTTGCATGCCCAGCGCCTGCACGGCGGGGCCGGCAAACTCCACGGCCTGGTACTGGCCGCCGTTCATGCCAAAGCGGCCAATCATGTGCAGCATCATGTCTTTGGCCGTCACGCCCTGGGCCAGCTGTCCGCTCCAATGCATCTGCAGGGTGTGGGGCACGCGCAGCCAGATTTCGCCGGTCACCACCACGCCCAGCATTTCGGTGCTGCCGATGCCAAACATGTAGGCACCGAATGCACCGCCTGTGGGCGAATGCGAGTCGCCGCCCACGCAGAACATGCCGGGGCGGATATGTCCGTGCTGGGGCACCACAACATGGCAGATGCCCTGGCCGTCATACACATGGGGCAAAGCCTGCTCGCGCGCCCAGTCGCGGGCGATGCGCACGATGCGGCGGGATTCGTCGTCGCGCTCGGGCAGGTAGTGGTCCATGACAAGGACCACGCGCGATTTGTCCCAGATCTGCGCGCCCAGTTCGTCGAGCATGGGCTTGAGGCGCCGGGGGCCGGACGAGTCGTGGAACATGGCGAGATCCACCCGGCAGTTCACGATTTCACCGGGTGTGACGCTGGCGCGGCCGCTGGCGCGGGCCACCAGCTTCTGGGCCAGGGTGCTGGCCACAACATCAGGGGTGGCGGTCATTCGGGTTTGGCTCCGGCAAACTTCACCACCTTGGCCCAGCGCGGGATTTCAGCCTGCACAAAGCGCGCAAACTCGTCCGGGCTGTTGCCCACGGGCACGGCACCCTCCAGCTCCAGGCGCTTTTTCACGTCGGGGGTGGCAATGGCCTGGCGTGCGGCATCGCTCAGGCGCTTGGCCAGCTCGGGGTTCATCTGCCCCGGGCCAAACAGGCCAAACCAGGCGCTGGATTCGTAGCCCGGCAGCACCTCAGCAATCGCAGGCACATCCGGAAAGGCGGGCAGGCGCTTGGCACTGGTCACGCCCAACGCCTTGAGCTTGCCCGCGCGGATCTGCGCCTGTGCATTGCCCACGGCGGCGAACATCAGGTCGACCTGCCCGGCCAGCACATCCTGCAACGCTGGCGCAGTGCCCCGGTACGGAATGTTGACGATGTAGGCGCCCGACTGCATCTTGAAGGCATCGCCCGCCAGATGCAGCGATGAACCCACCGCGCCAATCGCAAAGTTGAGCTTGCCAGGCTTGGCCTTGGCCAGTGCGATCAGCTCACGCACATCTTTGGCAGGCAGCGTGGGGTGGGCCACCAGCACCGAGGGCGAGGTGGCCACACAGGTCAGCGGGGTGAAGTCCTTGACAGGGTCGAACGGCAGCGAGGGGTAAAGGCTGGCGTTGATGGCATGGCTGGTGAAGCTCATGAGCAGCGTGTTGCCATCGGGTGCGGCTTTGGCCACCGCGTCGGCGGCAATGTTGCCGCCCGCACCGGGCCGGTTCTCGACGATCACGGTGCGGCCCAGCAGGCGGCCCATTTCGATGGACAGGGTGCGCGCCAGGGTGTCGGTGGAGCCGCCGGCCGGGGCGCCGACCAGGATGCGGATGGGCGCGGACTGGGCAAAGGCCCGCCCGCCCATCAGCACGGCCGGCACAGGGGCAAGCGCTTGGAGGATTCTGCGGCGTTGGATCATGGTGTGGTGTCTCCTTCTTCAGTCACAGCGCAGGCATCACCGTGCCTTGGGTCAAACGGGATGGCATGGGCGAGGAGCATGGGATTCAAAGGCCCAGATAGGCGCGGCGCAGGTCGTCGCTGCGCAGCAGTTCGTCGGGCGCGCCGGAAAAGCGAATGCTGCCGTTTTCCATCACGTAGGCACGGTCCGCAATCTCCAGCGACTGGCCCACGTTCTGCTCGACCAGCAACACCGCCAGCCCGGTGGCACGCAGCTGGCGAATCAGGCCGAACATCTCCTCGACCAGCAGGGGCGACAGGCCCAAAGATGGCTCATCCAGGATCAGCAGACGGGGTTCGGCCATCAGGCCCCGGCCAATGGCCAGCATCTGCTGCTCGCCGCCGCTCATGGTGCCCGCGAGCTGGGTGGTGCGCTCCTTCAGGCGCGGAAAGGTGGCAAACACCTTGTCAATGTTGTCGGCCCGGCGCTCCCGCGCGCGGGTGAAGCTGCCCAGCGAGAGGTTTTCGAGCACGCTGAGGTTCGGGAAAATCTTGCGCCCTTCGGGCACCTGGATCAGCCCGGCCTTGACGACCTCGGTGTAGTGCGCGCCGCTCAGGTCCGCGCCGCCAAAAGCGACAGTACCGTCCCAGGCCTTGTAAATGCCACACACGACGTTGTTGAAGGTGGATTTGCCCGCGCCGTTGCTGCCCAGCAGGGCCACGGTCTCGCCGGGCTGGACCTGCAGGTCCACACCCCGCAGGACCTCGACGCGGCCGTAGCCGCCGCGCAAGCCCGCCACGCTGAGCAAGGGGCTGGATGCAGACGATGGGACGGCGCTGCTCATGCGGCCTCCTTCGCGGCAGCGGCACGCAGGCGCGCCGCCGTGCCGTGGCCCAGGTAGGCCTCAATCACGCGCTCGTCGGACGTCACCGCGCCCGGGCTACCCTCGGCAATCAACTGGCCCTGCGCCAGCACCCACACATGCTCGGCCAGGTTCATCACGGCCTGCATCACGTGCTCGATCATCAACACGGTCACGCCACCATCGGCGATGCCGCGCACCACGGGAATCATCTCGGCAATCTCCTGGGGGTTGAGGCCCGCCAGCACTTCATCGAGCAGCAGCAGGCGCGGTTGTGTCGCCAGCGCGCGCGCCAGCTCCAGCCGCTTGCGGCCCGCCACCGTGAGGTCGGCTGCGGGCTTGTCCAGCTGGGGCGAAAGGCCCACGTGGGCGGCCACGTCGCTCGCCAATGCCAGCGCCGCGCGGCGGTTGGGCTCCTTCAGGTGCGCGCCCACGGCAATGTTTTCACGCACGGTTTGTGCCGCAAACGGCTGCACGATCTGGAAGGTGCGCGTCATGCCCAGCCGGGCATTGAGGTGGGGCGCCTGGGCGGTGATGTCCTGGCCTGCGAAGCGCACCGTTCCTGCATCGGGCCGCACGAAGCCCGACATCAGGGCAAACAGCGTAGTCTTGCCTGCGCCATTGGGGCCGATCAGCGCCGTTAACGAACCTTCTGGCACCGCCAGGCTCACGTTTTGCACGGCTTTCAGGCCGCCGAAGGATTTGCTCAGGCCACTGAGCTGCAACAGGTCATTGGCCATGGCGGCCTCCCGAACGTTTCCACACCGCCACCACCGACTGCCCAATGCCTGCGATACCACGCGGCAGGAACATCACGATGAGTACCAGCACCACGCCGTAGATCACCATGTTGATGCCCGGCAGCTGTCCGAACAGGTTGCGCGTGATGTCGGCCAGGATGTGCAGCACCAGGGCGCCCAGCACGGGCCCCCAAACGGTGCCGATGCCGCCCACGATGGCGGCCACCAGGGCCTCTACCGACGTGACGGAGCCGTAGGCAATGCCCGGGTCGATGTACTGGAACACCTGCACATAAAACGCACCGGCTGCGCCCATGAAACCGCCAGACAGTGCGATGGCGCCCATCTTCACGTTGAAAGGATTCACGCCAATGGCGCGCGCCGCGTCTTCGTTGTCGCGCACGGCCTGCAGCCAGGCGCCAAAACGCGAGTTCTTGAGCCACCAGCTCACCAGCAGCGCCAGCGTGACCAGCGCCAGGATGAGAAACACATAGCCCTTGCGCGATCCGAACTGCATGTTGCCCAGCGACTCCTTGAGCGGCAGCATCAGGCCCACACCCGCCCCGGTGAACGGCACCGACAGCGCCAGGATGCGGAACACCTCGGCAAAGGCCAGCGTGACCAGCGCAAAGTACGAACCCTTGAGCCCGTAGCGGAACGACAGCCCGCCCACGAACAACCCCACCAGCGCACTGCCCGCCACGGCCATGGGCAAGGCCACCCAGGGGTTGATGCCGCCTTGCATCTGCGCAATGGCCTGTATGTAGGCGCCCGTGCCAAAGAACAGTGCATGGCCAAACGAGAACTGCCCGCCAAAGCCGCCCAGAATGTTCCAGGCCTGGGCCAGCAAGGCAGCGTAGAGCGCCGTCATCACGAAGTTGAGCAGCACGCCGGAGTCCGACACGCCCGTCACGGCCGCCACGATGGCCGCGAACACTCCAATGGTCCAGAGTTGCTTCATGCCTTGGCTCCAAACAAGCCCTGCGGGCGGAACAGCAACACCGCGATGAAGATGGCAAAGATGCCGATCTGCCCCAGGGATTCGCCCAGATACAGGCCGCCCAGCGACTCCACCACCCCAATCAGCAGCCCTCCCACCAGCGCGCCAGAAAAACTGCCCATGCCGCCCAGCACCACGATGGTGAAAGCCACCAGCACAAAGCCGCTGCCCACCTGCGGATTCACGTAGTAAGCCGGTAGCAGAAAACACGCGGCCGCCCCCAGGCAAGCCAGGCCGATGCCAAAGCTCATCGCGTACACGTGGTCCACGTTGATGCCCATGAGCTTGGCGCCATGCTTTTCCTTGGCCACAGCACGGATGGCGCGGCCCAGGTCGGTCTTGCCGACGATCCACAGCAATACGCCCGACACCACCAGCGCCCCGGCAAAGGCCACCAGCTTCGGGAGCGCAATCATGGCGGGGCCTACAGCGACGGTGGTCAGCGTGTAGGCCGTTTCGATGGTGCGCGTATCGGACTTGAAGAACAGCAGGGCGAGGTTCTCCATCACGATGGAGATGCCCAACGTGACCAGCAGGATGTTCTCGTCCTTACCGTGGCTGGCGCGGTTGATCACCAGGCGCTGCAGGCCATAGCCCAGGGCGAACATGCCAGGCACCAGGATGGGCAGCGCCAGGTAGGGGTCGAGCCCGAAGTGCTGCTTGAGCAGGTACACGGCATACAGCGCCAGCATCAGCGACGCGCCATGCGCGAAGTTGATGATGTGCAGCACGCCGTAGATCAGCGTGAGCCCGAGCGCGATCAGGGCATAGACCGCGCCCGTCGTCAGGCCGTTCAGGAGGGAGGGAAAGAGGATGCTGAGCTCGAACATGGGTGTGGAGTCCGGCGTTCAGGCAAAGGCGCGGCCTGGCGCTCCCCGTGGGAGCGCCCCGCAACCCCTGCATTCAGGGCCGAAAAGTGGTGGATGTCAGGCCTTCAGCGGGAAGAGCGGGTCCGCTTCGCGGTAGTCACGCGGGATGATGACCTTGATGTCCTTGTTCAGCACCTGGGTCATGAGCGGCTGGGCACCCTGGTTCTGTCCATTGACGAATTTGGTCGGGCCGTACGGCATGATGTGATCGGCAAAGGTGCTCTTTTCCAGTGCGTCGATGAGGGCGGCACGGTCCATTGACTTGGCGCGCTCCAGCGCATCGGCCAGCAACCACATCGAGGTGTAGGTCATGAACAGCTCGTAGCTGAAGAACAGGCCCTTGGCCTCGACCCGCTTCTTCAGGTCCTGCGCGCGCTTGTCCTTGGGATTGAACCAGTGGTTGCAGTCGATGATGCCGTTGGCAGCGTCCGGAAACTCCTTAACGAACTTGTAGCTCGACGCCGCCCCACCCAACACCGAGTAGATCGCCTTGGGCGTGACCTTTTGCTGCTGCATGGTGCGCACCAGCAATGCGTATTCGTTGTAATAGTTGGCGGGGATGACGATGTCGGGATTGATCGCCTTCATGCGCAGCACGATGTTGTTGAAGTCGCGCGTGGGGTTGGCGTGTTTGACGACTTCCTTGATCTCGTAGCCGTAGCCGGGCAGCTCACGTGCCAGCAGCTGTGCGGTGCCGGTTCCGAACAGCGACTCCTCGTGGATGATCATCACCGTCTTGGCAGGCTTGCCTGCTGCCGTGTTGAGCACATGCAGGTTGGCCACGGCGGTTTCAGCGCACTTCTTGTAGCCGGGGCCAAAGCGGAAGGTGTTCTTCAGGCCACGCTCCACGATCTGGTCGGCCACGCCCACATCCACGATGTGCGGCAGGTTGTACTTGGCGGCGGCCTGCGTAGTGGCCAGGCAGATGGCCGAGGCAAACGCCCCCACCACGGCCGACACGCCCGCTTCATTCATCTTCTCCACTTCGGCTGCGCCGGCTTGGGGCTGAGACTGCGCGTCGCCCAGCAGGGCTTCCAGCTTGGCGCCGCCCAGAGCCTTGATGCCGCCGGCCTTGTTGATGTCTTCGATGGCCATCATTGCGCCTTCGCGGCACTGCTGGCCCGAATAGGCCAGTGCGCCGGTCACAGGGTGCAGCACCCCCACCTTGACGGACTTGGCCTGCGCCCCGCCCACCAATGGGAAGGCCAGCGCCGACGCGGCGGCGGCCGACTGGGACATGAAATGGCGGCGAGTACTCATGGGCATTCTCCTGGCAGGTGGGTGGGGTTGAGGTTGGGGGATTGATTCAGTGGAACTGGGCCGACAGCTCTTTGCTGACCCAGACCTTGGCGTCGATGCTGCCCACGCGGGACAGCTGCATTTCATATTCGTAGCGGTCCGGCCGGTACAGGCCGTGGAGCCATTGCACTGGGCGCTCCTGGTCGTCATAGATCAATCGGCGCACCGCCAGCAGGGCCGAGCCCACCGAGACATCGAGGTGCCGAGCCACAACGGCGTCGGCCAGCTTGGCCGAGATGGTCTGGTGGGCGCGGCCCACCTTCACCCCCGACTCTTCGAGCAGCACCAGGATGGGTTTGCGTGCCAGCTCACGCCGACCGAACTGGCGGGCGATATCGGCAGGCACATAGGTGGTGATATGGGACAGCGGCCCCTCTTTGGTGCTGCGCACCCGGACCGCCTTTTGCACCGCGTCGCCCACCGCAATGTTCAGCGCGCCGGCCACCGCACGGGACGCAGTGACCGTGTCCACATCCAGCACCTTGACGGAGGTGCGCAGGCCCATGCTGACCAGGTTCTCCAGCAGGCCGGTGAGATGCGCGCGACTGTTTTCGCCCTCGCCACCTGTGCCGTTGGCAATGGATGGGGCGGGTGGCACAGGGCGGGTGCCCCGGCCGGGCTCGCGGGAGATCATGCCCTCGCCCTCCAGCAGTTCCAGCGCACGGCGCACCGTCACGCGCGCCACCGCGAACTGCCGCATCAACGCCAGTTCGCCGGGCAGACCGTCGGCAAAGCGGCCCTCCTGCAACTGTTCACGCAGCACCAGATAGATCTGGTGGTACTTGGGGAGCGGCAGGTTGTTGGAAGGCATGGGGGTCATGTTAGGAATAGTTCTAATGTCCTGTCAATAAGACATTTAAGAGCAAAATTTGCCATGTTGCAGACATTTGTGTCGCCGGTGCACACAACCGAGTACATGCAACCACCGTGCCAGCGAGGCCGGATGGGCCCCGCAGCGAAACAAAGCAAGCAGCCTGTATGACGCCATGCGACAAGGCCGCATTGACGCGCCCACAGGCATTGGCTACATTACTAACCAGTCAGTCATTAAAAATACCCGGTTTGTCCCCCACCCCCCTGCCCTCCACTGCCACGACCAGCACCAAACGCGAGCGCCGCAAGGAAGCCCGCCCAGGAGAGCTGCTGGAGGCCGCGCTTGACCTGTTCGTCGAGAAAGGGTTTGCCGCCACCCGGGTGGACGAGGTGGCAGCGCGCGCCGGAGTATCCAAGGGCACGCTGTTTCTGTACTTCCCCAGCAAGGAAGAACTCTTCAAGGCTGTAGTGCGCGAGAACATCGCCGGTCGCTTTGCCGAGTGGAACAGCGAACTGGAGACCTTTGTAGGAACCACCAGCGAGGTCCTGCGTTATTGCTACCAGGTCTGGTGGGAGCGCATCGGGTGCACCAAGGCATCCGGCATCACCAAGCTCATGCTCAGCGAGGCGCAGAACTTCCCCGAGATCGCGCAGTTCTACCAGCACGAAGTCATTCTGCCCGGCCAGGCGCTGATCCGCCGCATCCTGGAGCGTGGCATTGCACGGGGCGAGTTCCGTCCCGTGAACCTCGACTACGCCGTGTACCTGGTGCTCGCACCCATGATCTTTCTCATGATGTGGAAGCACTCGGTGGGCGCCTGCGTGCCCGATGCCCAGGAGCTGACGCCTGAGCAGTACATCGAGACCCAGATCGACAACCTCCTGCACGGTCTGTGTGTGCGCCCCGAAGCGCCTGAAGCTTCGCGCGCAGCGGGCACATTGCCGTCTGACAAGCCGTCCCCTCCCCCTTCTTTCACGCGCTTGCGCACACCCTGACCATGAAACGCTGGATTCCCTGGATGGCCGCAGCCATCGTTGTTGTGCTGCTCGGCGGCGGTGTATGGCGTGCCATGGCGGTGCGGCAGGCGCAGCAGAAGGCTTTGGCCGATGCCTCCACCCAGCGCGCCGAGGCGCCGCTGCAACTGGCAGCCAATGAAGTGCTCACCGTGCAGTCGTCTCAGCTCTCGCTGGGGGTGCCGGTATCAGGCTCCTTGCGCGCCGTGGACTCGGCCATGGTCAAGGCACGCGTGGCAGGCGAACTGCAGGGCCTGACCTTGCGCGAAGGCGACAGCGTCAAGGCGGGCCAGGAAGTGGCTCGTATCGACCCGACCGAAGCCCGCGCACGCCTGCGCCAGGCCCAGCAGCAGGCGGATGCAGCCAAATCGCAGGTGGACATCAACCAGCGCCAGTACAACAACAACCGCGCTCTAGTGGACCAGGGCTTTATCTCTGCCACTGCGCTGGTCACTTCGCAGGCCAGCCTGGAGGCTGCCCAGTCCAGCTACCAGGCCGCCGTGTCGGCCGCCGACGTGGCCCGCAAGGCTTTGGAAGACACCGTGCTCAAAAGCCCCATCAGTGGCCTGGTGGCGCAGCGCCTGGCCCAGCCGGGAGAGCGGGTGCCCATCGACGCTCGCATCATCGAAGTGGTGGACCTCTCCCGCCTGGAACTCGAAGCCCTGCTCACCCCGGCTGACTCGGTCGGCGTGCGTGTGGGCCAGAAGGCCCAGCTCACGGTTGAAGGCGCCCCGGCCCCGGTTCAAGCCACCGTGGTGCGCATCAACCCCAGCGCCCAGGCGGGTAGCCGCACGGTGCCGGTTTATCTGCGGGTGGATCAGGTCCCCAACAACGCCAGCCTGCGTCAGGGCCTGTTTGTACAAGGTCTGCTTGCCACCGGAAGTGCCCAGTCGCTGACTGTGCCGCTGGATTCCGTGCGCACCGACAAACCAGCCCCCTACCTGCAGACGATCAAGGAGGGCCGCGTGGCCTATGCGCCGGTACAGACGGGAGCGCGCGCCGTGGTCAACGGGCAGACCCTGGTCGCGGTGGACGGCGTACCTGTGGGCACGACGGTCATCGCGGGCCGCATGGGTTCACTGCGCGAGGGCACGCCCGTGGCGGCGGCAACCGCTGCGCCGCAACCCGCCCCCGCCGCGTCGCGCACTGCGCCCTGATCGGGCTGACGCGCCATGTGGTTCACCAAAGTAAGTCTCAAGAATCCCGTGTTCGCCACGATGGTGATGCTCGCCATCGTCGTACTGGGCCTGTTCTCGTACCAGCGCCTCAAGGTCGATCAGTTCCCCAACATCGACTTCCCGGTGGTGGTGGTCACCGTGGACTACCCCGGTGCATCGCCTGAAATCGTCGAGAGCGAGGTCACCAAGAAGATCGAGGAAGGCGTCAACTCGATTGCAGGCATCAACGCCCTCACCTCCCGCAGTTACGAGGGCACGGCGGTCGTCATCATCGAGTTCCAGTTGCACATCGACGGCCGCAAGGCCGCCGAGGATGTGCGCGAAAAGGTGGCTACTGTGCGCCCCTTGCTGCGCACCGAAGTCAAGGAGCCACGCGTGCTGCGCTTTGACCCCGCCAGCCGCGCCGTTTGGTCGTTGGCCGTGTTGCCCGACGAAAAATCGGGTCGCAGCGCGGTGGAACTGACCACCTGGGCCGAACAAATTCTGAAGAAGCGCCTGGAAAACGTGCGCGGCGTGGGCGCAGTGAACCTGGTGGGTGCTACCAAGCGCGAAATCAACATCTACCTCAACCCGCAGGCCCTGGAAGCCTTTGGCGTGACCCCCGACCAGGTGGCCAATGCCGTGCGCAACGAGAACCAGGACCTGCCCGTGGGCGCGATCCGCTCGCTGGCGCAGGAGCGCGTGGTGCAGATCGACGCACGCATGGACCGGCCCGAAGACTTCAGCAAGATCATCGTCGCCCGCAAGAACGGTGCGCCCGTGCGCCTTGAACAGGTCGCCCGCGTCAACGACGGCGCGCAGGAAGTGGAAAGCCTGGCGCTCTACAACGGCCAGCGCACCCTGCTGTTGTCGGTGCAAAAGTCGCAGGGCGAGAACACCATCGAAGTGGTCGATGGCCTGAACGCCGCCGTGGTCGAGCTGCGCAACCAGCTGCCCACCGGCGTGCGGCTCGAGACCATCGGCGACAGCGCACGCCCCATCCGCGTGGCGGTGAACAACGTGCGCCAGACACTCATCGAGGGCGCCATCCTCACGGTGCTGATCGTGTTCCTGTTCCTGAACTCCTGGCGCTCCACCGTGATCACCGGGCTGACGCTGCCCATCGCGCTGATCGGCACGTTCCTGTTCATGAACATGTTCGGCTTCACCATCAACATGATCACGCTCATGGCGCTGAGCCTGTGCGTGGGTTTGCTGATCGACGATGCCATCGTGGTGCGCGAGAACATCGTGCGCCACGTGCAGATGGGTAAAGGCGCCTACGCCGCTGCCATGGACGGCACGCAAGAGATTGGTCTGGCGGTGCTGGCCACCACCCTGTCCATCGTGGCGGTGTTCATGCCCATCGGGTTCATGGGCGGCATCATCGGCAAGTTCTTCCACGAGTTCGGCATCACCATCGTCGCGGCGGTGATGATTTCGATGTTCGTGAGCTTCACGCTCGACCCGATGCTGTCGAGCATCTGGCACGACCCCAGCATCCATGCGCACGGCCAGAAGACGGCGCCTGTCACCTTCTACGACAAGACCATTGGCCGAATCACCGGCTGGTTTGACCGCGCCACCGACGCGCTGGCCGAGGGCTATCAACACATCCTGCGCTGGTCGCTGGTGCACAAGCTGGCGACCATGGCAATTGCCCTGGCGGTGTTTGTCCTGAGCGTGGTCATGGTGCCGCTGCTGGGCACCGAGTTTGTGCCCAAGGCCGATTTTTCAGAGACCTCCCTCAATTTCTACACCCCCGTGGGTTCCTCGCTCGAGGCCACCGAGACCAAGGCCAAACAGGTGGAAGGCATCCTGCGCGAGATGCCCGAAGTGCGCTACACGCTGGCCACTATCAACACCGGCAACGCCCAGGGCAAGATGTACGCCAGCATCTACGTGCGCCTGGTGGACCGCAAGGACCGCAGCCGCAGCGTGGACCAGATGTCCGACGTGCTGCGCGAGCGCCTCAAGACCGTGCCTGGCATTACGGTGACCCATGTGGGCCTGCTCGACGCGGTGGGCGGACAGAAGCAGGTGGAGTTCTCGCTGCAGGGCCCCGACCTGCGCGAGCTGGAGCGCCTGACCAAAATCGTCACCGAAAAGATCCGCGACATTCCCGGCCTGGTGGACCTGGACACCAGCGCCAAGCCCGACAAGCCCGTCATTGCGCTGGATGTGAAGCGCGACGTGGCTTCCGACCTGGGCCTGTCGGTGGCGCCCATGGCCGCGTCGCTGCGCACCCTGGTGGCAGGCACCACCGTGGGCAACTGGCGCGCCCCCGATGACCAGACTTACGACGTGAACGTGCGCCTGGCCCCCGAGGCGCGCACTGCCCCGGCAGACCTCGAGCGCCTGCCCTTCGCCCTGACGGCCGCCGATGGCACGACCCGCATCGTGCGCCTGAACCAGGTCGCCAGCGTCACCGAATCCACCGGCGCCAACCAGATCAACCGGCGCGACCTGACCCGCGAAGTGGCGGTGAATGCCAACGTGTCCCAGCGCTCGGCGGGTGAAGTCTCGAATGACATCAAAAAGGCACTGGAGA
>NZ_JADHVT010000125.1 GCF_016783915.1 Acidovorax sp. | reverse complement strand
CTTGGCATCGCCGCCCGAGCTGGAGTGGTTCATGGTGCGGTCCAGATCCACCCAGGTCGTGACCTTCTTCACGGTGCCAGCGCCAGCGCCTGCGGTGTAGAGATCGGTCGAGCTGGTGTCTGCACCTTCCAGCACAAAGGAGTCGGTCAGCACGGACTTGACGCGGAATGCGCGGAAGTTCAGGCGGCCCCAGGCGCTGTAGATGATGACGATGTCGCCGTTGCTGTAGCCGTGGGCTGTGCAGGAGACAACGGCCTCAGCAGCATTCGAGATGCCGGTTACGGTTTTCGCAGAAGCGAGGACAGTGGCGACCGAATGAACGGTGCCGGTAGGGGTACGTGCCATTTGTGGGCCTTTCGTTTTGGATGACATGCCCGCAATGGGCGTAAAAAAACCCGCAGGGCCTTCGCCGTGCGGGGTGCTGTGAAGCCCTTGCGGGCACAAAAAAACCGCCTCTGGGGCGGTTCAGTTGTTGGGTGCTGCTATCTGGCGGTCCAGATTGAAAAGTCCTGTCGACAGCCGTACACATACGGCTCCACATCTGTCTCCACTACTGAAGACCGGGCGCCGAGCGCTTCAGCCTGAAATGTGGGCTCGGCCAGAATCAAGGCCTCGGCCTGCTTCATCAGCGCAATCGCTGATGCGCGCGAGGCGGCCCAGCAGGCGATTTGCATGCGGGCGTTTTCTTTGTCTGGCAGGGTGCCTTCGGTGTAGTTGATCGTGCGCCCGCTGATTTGCTGGAAGACGATTCGAGGCAGCACCGTATCGTGCGCAACATCGGGCCAGGCCTTGCCGGAAACCAGTGGCGCCAGCAGCGCGTGCAGAGTGGCTTCTGCGCTCATTTCCGGGCACCCCTCAGGCTTTCAATGAACGCCTTGTTGGCGGCTCGTAGGGCTTCCGACTCTTTGGCGTCGTAGGACGGCCGAAGAAACGGGGTGGCTGGTCGTTTGCTGCTCCCAAACTCGTTTTCCACGAACAGCCCATAGAAGGCTTTTGAGCGATTCCAGGATATCCTGTAGCTCGCGTGGGTCCGGTTCGAGTCCTTGTCCATGAACGCCCGGTAAATCGCGCGGCGCAAGTTGCCCGGCTGATACGTCTGCTTCTTGCCCTTCGTGGAATGCGACCTGTCGGACACGGGAACCCGAGCCAATACCTCTTTGTAGAGCACATCGGCGCCGGCTTTTGCGGACACTCGTGACGCCTTCGCTGTGTCGGCCGCCATCTTGTCCAGCCGCGCCAGCATGGCGTCGAAATTTGAGCTGACTTTGATCATGCGACCACCTCTGCCACCAAATCCACGTACTCGCGCCCGCCCACATCGGGCTGAACTGCCAGCACCTCATACGGCACAGCGTCCACCAGCACGCGCATGCCAGCGTTGATGCCCGTGCGGTATCTGATTCGCACACTGGCCTGCACAGTCGAGACAACCGCGCCAGCCTTCACGCTTTCCAAGCCGCTGCGCAACCTCACATCGCCCCAGACCGTGGCAACGTCCGTCCAGCCGGGGATAGGCTGGCCAAGTTCGTCGGTGGTGGTGCCCGGTTGCTGCAAAGTGCAGCGGCGGTTGAGGCGGCCGGCCTGCATCAGGCGTACACCTTGAAGGGCTGCAGCAGGTAATCCGCACCGTTCGGCAGGGCCGCGACAGATGCGCCCACTACAACGTCTTCCAGATCGGACGGCCCGATGTGTCTTTCAGCTTGCGGATCACGGCCACGGACGTATCGCGCAGCATGAAGCGGGCGCCGCGCGAGCGGTATGCGCTATTCACGCTGTGAATCAGGTCGATCAGGTCGTCGTAGATCACCGTCAGTGTTTGGCCGGTGGTGCCGGTCTTGCCGGTGGCAGCGCGTGCCATCACGCCGAATGGCTGGCTAGAACCAGTGCCGGTCGTGTAGTGCTGGTTCGTGATGCGGCCCAGACGCTGCGCCAGGCGGTTGACCACGAACTGCACCACGTCGATGGCGCTGTCTTGGATCAGTTCGACAGGCAGGGCGATCTTCTTGGAACTGTACTTGTAGGGGTTCACGGCCACCGTGCCGAAGGTGATGTCAGCACCCGTCGCAGCAGCGTTTTCCGCAACGATTTCGCCCACTTCCGATGTGCCGTCGCTGGTGGGCCAGTTCAGAGCATTGCCGCCTGCGGTCGTGATGACCTGGGCGACTTCGCGCATACCACCAAAGGCCTTGAGCGAGTCCACTACCATCGAGGCGATCTCAGCCGGGACGGTGTAGCCGCCTTCTGCCGGGGTCGTGGTGCTCATGGCGTTGCGAATGGCAACGGCTTGCTCGGCAGTCACGTTGTTGCCATGGCGCAGGTACAGCGCGACAGCGGTCACAGCGTCAATGGTGTCGTCGGCGCCCTTCTTGCCCCCCTGATGTGCCGCGTTCTCGAAGAACTTCTCGGCGTCCAGGTTGCGCATGCGCTCGATGCTTTTGATCTGGGCCTGGGCGCCTTCGATCTGATCGGCGATGTTGTCGAAGGCGGTTTGTTCGTCCTTCGTCCAGGTGGCGGAGCCCTTTTCAGCGAGCTGATGGTTGGCGGTTTTGGCGAGGTCTGCAATCTTCTCGCGCAGTGCGGTGAGGTTGTCCATATGGACCTTTCAGAAATGAAAAAACCCGCACGAGGCGGGTCTGGTCAGGGCATCCGGCCCTAGCGGTTTTCAGGCGCGAGAAGCGCTAGGAAATCGTGGCGAGGCGCAGGCGGTTCGCGTTCGCGGTGGACATGAAAAAACCCGCCGAGGCGGGTTCTTCGTTCTGTTTGGTTGCGGGGTCGTCGGTCTGCATCTTCATCGGCTTCATCGGCTTCTTCTTGTTTTCAGGCGCCGCGGTATCCGCCAGCCATGTTTCGATCAGCGCGATCTCTCCAGCCTGCGCGGCAATGATGGCTTCCGCCAAGCCGCGCACCTTTTCGCTGGCGGCGTTGGGGAGAATTGCGCGCGCCATCTCTATGGCCATTTCGTGGTGAGGGAGCATGTCCTGCAGGAATTTCTTTTCCTGCTCCGACAGATTGGCGGTGTCGTCGGACTCGTTGCGCAGCAGCGCGACCGGCGCGTTGCCGAAGGCGGCGAAGTTCCATGTGTTCTTCGCCTTCTTGTCGGCGCTGGTCACGCGGTCCACAAAGCCATATTCGAGGGCCTCTGCGGCGGTGAACCATGTTTCGGCCTGCATGGCGGCGCGAATTTCTTCCTCGTCCTTGCCGGTGCGGGTGGTGTAGTCGTTGACGATTGCACCCTCGATCTTTTCCAGCACGTTTGCGGTTTCGCGCAGTGCGGTCTTGTCGCCCCACGCCATGCCGCTGGCGTTGTGGATCATGAAAAACGCGCCGTCTGCCATCTCGATTTCGTTGCAGGCCAGGGCAATGCTGGTCGCGGCAGACGCGCACAGGCTGTCAATCTTGGCAATGGTCTTACCTCGAAAAGCAGAGATTGCGGCCATGATGGCGCGGCCTTCAAACACATCACCGCCTGGGCTATTGATGTGGATGTTCAGCGTCTTTGCGTCGCCAGCCTGGTTGATGGCGTCAATCACCGACAAGGCAGATACGCCCCAATCGGCACTGATGACGTCATAGATATAGATGCTTGCCGAATCGCCGTTCCGGGTGACGTTGAACGGGCGCGGTGTTTCGGCCTTGTTGTCAACAATGAGGCGAAGAATCTTGTTCATGGTGTCGCCCCTTCAGGCTGTGGTGCGGCTTGCGCCTTGTTCGGATCGAAGATCACATCGCCGCCTTCGACGGGCGGCAGGCCCTTGCCCTTGCGCACTTCGTTGATGGTCATCCAGCCGAAACCAGTGCCAGGCCCGCCAAGGGCGGCGCGGTTGTATTCGGCCTGGGCCTTGCTGTCGCCCTCGATCAGGTCGCCAAGGTCGAAGCGCACGAATCGGCCGGTGTCGCGCGGGAACAGCTTGCGGTTCAGCTCCTGCTCCAAGCGCTTGATGTGCAGGCGCAGGGTGTGCATCACGAAGTCGCGGGACGGAGCCATCAGGCATGCGCTGCGGTTGCACCGCGCCCCAGGGCAGCGGGAACAGCTCGGCAATGGAGCCGTTGGGGCGGCGGCGAATCCAGGTGAAACCGTCGCCGCGCAGCAGTTGTTCACTGACCTTGTTGTCCCAGTGGCTCGTCGCGGTGAATTGGTTGTGTGGTTGCTCGTTCAGCAAGTACCAGAGTGCATCACGCGGCAGCTTTGCTTCGGTGTCGTCAGCAATGCGGAGAATGTCCAGGCGCAGCGTGGAGATAGAGCCCGCGATCTTCTGGCGACACGCAGCCACCGCCGCCACCCGCTGGGCGGACAGCGGCGTCACGCTCACACCGGCAGACGCAGCGGTAATACCGAAGGCGTCCATGATTTCCGGGCTGTAGGTGGCGTTTTCCGGGCGCACCTCTCCCTGGCCCGACTTGAACAAGTCAGCCAATTTAGAAAAGATGCTCATCAGAGTGCTACGAAGCCTTGTGTGATGGCCCCAGTGGTGGGGTTCAGTGACATGAGGGTGACGGCGTTAAACAGCGCCATCAGCGGGTCAATCTTGGCGGACCCGGCCGCCTGTTTCGTGATGATCACGGCGTTGCCTCTCGGCTCCACCTTTGCATTGCCTACGCACCAGGCCATCAGCGGCTGGCCACCGTGAACCAGCACGCCTTCGGCCAGCTTTCGCTCTGCCGTCTTGATGGCTCCCGTGAGCTTCCAGCCCTGGCTTACGCCAATCAGCTTTTCCTCGGGGATTCCAGCCTCTGACAGGGCATCCACGATGCCGCCCAGCCCCGCCGGGTCACACCCGATCTTGTCCAGCAGGCCGCGCGCCTCAATCAGCGCGCAGATCCCGGCCACGTCTTCCACGTCATCGCCGATGTTCTGCACCAGCGTCAGGTTTCCATCCTTGGCGAAGTCCCGGAACCGGGCCGCCTCCTGCTTGCGCCGCTCCAAAACTGATGGGTGCGCCCAGGCATGCGTCCAGGTCAGCCACTCGCGGGTTTCTTTATCCCGGCCGACTACGGCCAGGCCTAGCAAGTCGTCCAGGCCGCCGCCGTCGATTCCCACATCCACAACCTCGGAGCGGTCGAGCAGCTGGTCGAGCGTCAGCCCGGGCGCCTTGGCCTGGGATTCCCAGAAGTCGGCCCCGGCCCAGCGGTCGCTGCGCAGGTTCAGTCCGATTTCCACATTCAAGTGCTTGGCCAGGAATTCCTTGAACTCCTGTTCCCCGCCCTCTTTCGCCTGGCTGTGCAGCTGCGTGATGCGCTCGATGTCTACCGACGCGCCCCAATTGGGGTTGGTCACATAGGCGTTTTCCAAGTTCTCGTAGGCCTTGCTTTGCAGCATGGAGTCCGGGAACTCGTAGATCAGCGGCAGGAACTTGCGATCCTTGACGATGCCGTCGCGCACCTTGCGCGCATAGTCCAGCTTCTGCTTGAACACCCCGGCGGGCGGCTCTGCCGACTGCGTGGTGGCGTAGATCACGAAGCCCTCGGGCCGCGATGCCAGGCCGCCCGTAGCCTCCAGCAGCATGTTTGATGCCTTGGCCTGCTTGCCGAACTCGTGCAGCTCGTCAACGAAGACGAAGGAGGCCTTTTTGCCCGAAACCGTGTCGCTGTCTGCAGCAACCACCTTCAGCGTGGCGCCCGTCTCGTTGTGCGTGATCAGCCGGAAGTAGTCCTGCACCTTGAGCAGCGCCGACAGCTCGGCATCCGCCTTGATGAAGTCTCGGATCGGCTTGTAGCTGTTGTCCGCGATTTCCTTTGTCGGGCTCAGGATCAGCAGCTCGGCCGACTGGCGCCAGTTCATCAGCAGCGCCGTGAGCATGATGGCCGCAGCCACTGTGCTCTTTGCATTCTTCTTGCTAACCATCAGCAGGAACTCGTTGATGTGCCTGCGTCCAGTCTCCGGGTCTTCAGCACCGAACACCGCGAGAACGAAGTCACGCAGCCAGGGCAGCGACACGTCGCCAAGCAGCGGCTGGCCGACAACATCGACCATCTCGAACTTGCTGCACATCTCCCAGGCGTCCTGGGCCACCTCGGGAAACAGCGGCGGGCACACGATCAACGACTCGCGCGCGACGATTCTCCGCTCCCAGTCGGGGCAGGCTGTGCTCCAGTCGTTCATTTGTTGTTCGCCACCAGCCGGGGCCCTTGTCGCACGCCGAATTTGCCGCCAGCCGCCGCTTTTGCACGGTCGGCCGCATCCTTATTCTTGCCGCCCTCGCCTTTTTTGGAGTGGGTGTACTGCACCGCCGCAATGGCGGCCCGCACCTGGAGAGATGTCGCATCGGTCAAACCGAGAGCCACGTTTTGCAACAGAGTGAGCATGTCGGTAGGCTCTTGCGGCACCGGGACGGCCTTTTGGCGCTTCAGCTCGCCACCGTGCGCCTGGACTTCGCGCCCCTCGATCACTGCTTTCGGCTTGCGGCCAGCCCCAGGACGAGCGCCGCCGCTGCGTCCTTTGACTCCGGCCATTTGATTTCCTCTTTTGAATACGGGGGATTTTTTGCGCGTGGGAAACTGCGGGGTGTCGGCCAGGTGCGACCTGCAGAGATTCGACACCCCCCTCCCCTTCGCCTCAGCCCGCCCGATCCTTGGCCTCTGCCTTGGTCTTCGCCGCGTGGCACCCTTGCTTGATCCCGCTTGCATCAAACCAGGCGCACAACAGCTGCAGGTTGTCGAGGTCGTTAGACCCGCCTTGCTCCAATGGCACGCGGTGGTCTACCTCATGATCCATGCGCACGATGCCGCAGCCTGCGCAGGTGTATTTGTCACGCTGCATCACTTGGCGGCGGGCTGCCATCCAGGCATCACCACGGATGCGAGGGGTTGCGCCTGCCTTGGTCTGCAGCGTGGGCAGACGTGTGGTGGCTACCGATGCCAGCCTGTTAGGGATGCGTTGGAGCTTCATGCCCATGTCTTGGGGATGATGGCCTCGCCCGTGTGGATGATGGCTAGCATGTCCTTTGGCACCAGCCCGCCAGTGGCGAGGCGCACCGGCCTGCGGCAATACTCGCAGGCGCTCAGCCCCACTCGATACCCAGCGCCACAGCCGGGGCAGGTGTCGGTGTCTTCGCAGGCGGTGATGATGTGCGTTGGCTTGTCGTCGCTGATGCGCTGGAAGGAGACTGTCTCCATGGTCAGGACCAAGCCTTCACGCACCAGCCAACGCCCAGCATCAGGCCCGCTATGAAAGGCGGCGCAGCCAGGGCCTTGGCCATCGCCAGACCGAAGCCGTCACCGTTCTTTTCCACCTTGTGGCGCTGCATCGTGCGGACGATCAGGGCCAGCCCGTAGGCTTGCCAAACGGTCAGCACAGGCAGGCCAAACAGAGGCACGGCGAACCACCCCCACAGCACAGACAGCGTGAGACCGGTCCAGAAGCCGCCCCACACGACTGACAACGCCACAACAGCGAACAGGCCAACTACCGCAGCGATAGCCACGGCACCTTCGTATTCCTTGGACTTCATGCAGATCCCCAGTTAAGAGCCCTTCGGGCAACGACCCGCATGGGCCGCAGGGCTTGCCGTTCGCCGCTTCACTGATGACCTGTGGGCACAGGCGGAGTTCAAGCGCCATTTACCCCTGGCGCTCCCGGTCAGTTTCCAGGATGAACGGGGAGCGGAATGTGTTGCGGGCGCGCAGCCTAGTGGAACGTGTCCTGCTATGGGTGTGCTGCGGCCCGCGAACGTGGTTGCCGCGCTGGGATTCGAACCCAGGAAGTCAAGCGCATTGGCTCTAGGCGCCGCGCAGACCTTTTGCTCTAGTCACCCTTCGGCCTCTCGGGCACACGGCGGAAACGAAAAAGCCCGCGTGGCGAACCAGCGGGCTTCAAAAATTCAGGGCGAGTTCTCCTACCGAGGTCTTCCCACGTCGCTACAGGCGGTGCCAGGCTGTTGCGTGGTGACATTCAACGGAGATTCGCCGGGCGAGAGGGTAAGCACCCTCTGCTATCGACGGTAGCAATTCTAAGCGCGCCCCATTGTGGTGTGCAAGCGCTTTCTAAGACGGTTGCGCAGGAATCTCGTGAAGCCGCTTTTTCGCATCCCAATATGCCCGGCTCGCCTCTTCAGGTGTTGAAAAGCTGCCGATGAAAAACGGCCTGCCATCTTTCTGAATGCGGGCCTGATACTTTGATTGGCAAACGGTCACGCCAAGGAACCCTGTGCCGCGAGCGCTCCGCGAATTGGTCTGGTTTTCCATGTTCACGGATTGCGTAACGTCCCTGAGGTTGTCAATGCGGTTGTCATCGCGAACTCTGTTTTTGTGATCCACAACACCATTCGGCCAGACGCCATAGCAATAGAACCATGCCAGACGCTGGAGCCGATAGACCCTTCCATCGAGCATCATCCGTAAATACCCATCGGCATCAACAGACCCGCAGATCTCACCTTCTTTGGTGTTATTGCCCCGCCTCACATTTCTGGTGAAGATTCCGGTTTGTGGGTCGTAATGCAAAAGCTCCTTCAAGCGCTCCAAGGAAATCAAAGTCATGATGCCCGCCCCATGGAGTCTCTGAGGCGGCGAGAAATACCAGCCCGCGCCAATGAGACAGCTTCGTCCATGAAGTTCGCCAGCCTGCGCCCCGCCTCCCCGTGCGGAATCCGTAACTTTCCCGTAGCGCCGCAGGGCTTGCAGTGCTTGCTCGACAGTCGGCCGGTGTCCGGGATCACCTCGAACTTGCGGCCGTGGCAGGCGTGGCAGTTGGGGGCCAGCCACCAGCGCAGCAGGGCTCCGGCCACCTGCTCGGCGTCTTCCACCTTCCACTTCAGGAGCTGCAGGGTCAGCTGCTCGCGGACCACGGGCATGGTCTTCAGGTGCGACATCAGCGCTTTGGCCTGCTGGTGGTTGAATTCTGCGGCCAGCTTGTCGGCCACTGCACGGGCCATGGATGGCGTTTGCGAGAGCGCCACAGGCTGGCGCGCGCGGGCCGCTTGGGCGAAGTCGGCGCCGGTGGTTGGCCGCAGGTGCTCGGCGCCATCCCACTCGGTGTGCAGGCGCAGCAATGCGGCCCCGATGCGGCTGGGCGACCAGCCTGCGGCGATCAGCAGGTCGGTGTCGGAGCGCGGTGCGCCCTCGCGGGTGTCACAGCGCAGGTCCGAGCTGGCCGTGGCCGATGCGTAGCTTTCCTCAATGGTGCGGCGGTCGTCTTGGTACATGATCTCCCTTTCTGATGATCGATTCAGCTCAGGCTCTTCAGCAGGGTTTGCAGCTGCTTGAGCTTCGCCGCATCGCCATCCTTTGCGGTCACATACTCATCAATCTCCAGAGCGGCCAGCTCGATTTCGTCCTGCAGCGCTTTGCACTTGGCCGCAAGCTCATTGAGGATTGCCAGTGGGTTGCGTGGCGGCTTTTGTTTTGCGGGGATCTGCTGCTGGGTCACTGGCTGCTCCTGTGGTGTTGAATCTGCTGCTGGATTGGGTTTGATCTGGGTGCGAACAAAAAGGCCTTTCGACGCCTCTTGGATCAGGCCCGCGTCTTTCAGGCTATTCAGGCAGCCCTGAACGATGCGCACATCGCGGGTTGAACTGCCAAGGCGCTGCATTTCGGAGTGGATGTAGGAAACCGACCAAGGCGCTGCGCACGGCACTGCGGCGTACACCTTTTGAGCAATCCCGCTCATGGATTGGTGGATTACCCGGAATTTGCTTTGTGAGATCACGTTTCCCTTTCGACCAGTTCAGATCGGTTGCACAGCGTTTGCGTTCAGCCGCTCCAGCGCCCACTCAGCGGCGGCCCGGTCCCGCGCTTGGCTGCGGCTGTCGAAGGCAATGGCCCGCCACTCCAACACCTGGGCCAGATGGGCGGCCATGAATGCGGCAGCCTTCTGCGCGCGCGACGCTGGGCCCCGGTCCAGCCACTGGTGGCACGCGGCACATCCCCACACGCTGTAGTGGTCGTCTGCCTTGCGGGCTCCGGCCTTGCCGTGGATGCTCAGGTTGCTGTGGCAGCACACCACCGTGGCGCGGTCCTGGGTGCAGATGCCGGGCACGCGCAGGAGGCAGGGCATGCCCCGGGCCATGTCGCGGAGGTGGGCGTTACGCTGGGCGGCTGACTTCGGCGCAGTGGCGGGCGCGGCCACCACCGGCAGCGGCGCGCGGAATGCGCCGGGCGTGACGGTGGGCATGGCTCTCACGCGGTCGGGGTCGCGCTGCTCGCGGCGGGGCGAGCGGGGGCGGAAGCCGGTGCGCTTGAGTGGGACACTGCGGTTCATCCGTGGGCCTCCAAGTCGTAGAAGGTCACACCCAGATTCGCGGCGGCGAAGGCCTCCACCTGGTCGGAGAACTCGCAAAACTCGGCTGTGGTCAGGCCGGTGGAACTCTTGCCGATCACTTCCCCATTGGGCAACTCCACCACGCCGATGAACTGGCGCTTGAATTGCTCGTGCCACGTTTCGGCGCTGTACAGCCGGCCGTTCACCGTGGCCTGCTCCGCGATCTGCTTGAGAACACCGTTGCCCCAGTAGCGGCGGTTTTGGGCCTTGGTGCGCTTGCGGCGGCTGATGCTTAGAACCCAGCGTCCACCTCCCTGCAGCACCCGGGCGAGAAATGGGAACACCTGCCCCTTGATCGCGGCCCATGCCTGCGCGCGGTTGTGCAGTTCCACGGTGAGGGTGTCATCCATGGGACACCTCCACGCGCACGAATCCGCCGATCTCGTCGGACCGGTCGATCTCCAGCTTCCAATGGCGGTCATCCACCCCCAGCACGTCAGCCAGCCCATCCAGGCCAGACTTCATCCGGGCCAGCAGGTTGTCCAGGTCGTAGGCCCGGCGCGTTGGCGGCACGAACACCAGGGAGACGTGCAGCTTCTTCGCCTCGGAACGGGCCGCGCCCTGCTGGCGGGCGGTTATGGCGCAGGCGTGGCGGTAGGCCTTCTTGGCGCGCGAGAGCGCGGACCAGTGCTGGCGGGTGTTCGGGCTCAGGGCTGTGGGCGGCCATGGGAGGGTGAGCTGCAGCGTGGTCATGCGCTCGCTCCTTCGCTGGCCGGCACCTTGGCCCACGCAGTCGCCAGCGTCGGCAGCGGCCCCTCTGACTTGGCGTACCACTGTTCCCCTTCCACCAGCACCACATGGATGCGCTCGGCTTCAGTGAGTTGGATCAGGACGCGGTGCAGCGCGTTGACGCCCAGGCCGCAGGCGCGGCGCAAATCCGTGGGGTTGACCAGCTGGCCGGAGCTGAGCAGGTCCATGACCTCTCGCTGGCGCAATGTGTAGCGCTTTGTGGCTTCCGTCATGTGCGGCTCCCCTTGGCGGTCGATTTGTTGACCCAGGCCACGCGCGCGGTCACCACATCCGGCTCCGCCTCCTTGTGCTTGGCGCACAGGTGCTCGGGTCCAAAGAACGTCCACGGTTTGCCCAGGGCACACGGGCACATGCGGTGCTTTGCCATAGCTCCGGCCTGCTTTGGGGACCAGTGGGTGCAGGTTTGACAGGTCATGCATTGGCGCCTCCAAACAGATCCAGGGTGCTGGTATCCCGCTGCACGCGGCTGGCAGCATCGAACAGGCGGGCAGCGCGGCGCTTGGGCTGGATCAGACCGGCCTTGCGTGCGCAAACGCGGCCAAAGGGCTGGGCGCCAATGACAACGGCGGGGTGCAGGGTGACGCGGCCGCAGCGGGCGCAGTGCAATTTCTGGGTCATGTCATTCAGTCCCAAATAGACGGCGCACCTCTTCACGCTCTCGCAACACAGGGCGCAACTCATCAGCCTTTGCTCCGCATTCATCCCTGGTTCCAATCGCGATGACCAAGTAGTCATTGGTGCTGTTGGATCGGAAGAAGCGCAGCCCGTTGTCCACGGTGGTCTGCAGCGGTTCAATGTGAAAGCAGTTGGATTTCTTGCTCCAAAGGAGCGCGTGGGGTTCTGTGCTCATGTCGGTCCTCAGAAGTTGGCGCCGCGCGCGGCAGGCGCTGCAGCAGGTTTCGAATGCACGGGCGGCGGTCCGATCCAGTCACCCATCTGCTGGTACTTGCCGACAAACTCCAACGGGACCACGCCTTGGGGCCCGTTGCGGTGTGCGACGATCTCCAGCTCGGAGTAGCCTTGGAATTCCTGCGTGCGCTTGCTCAGCGGGTGAGCCCAGTCGGTGAACAGCACTGCGATCTGGTCCGCTGCGGCCTCAATGGCGCCGGAGTCCCGCAGGTGGGTCATCGTGGGTCGGCCGTAGTGCTCATCGGCCTTTCGGCTCATCTGGCTCAGCAACACCACCGCAACGTCCAGATCCATCGCCATGGCCTTGATGCCGTTCACGATGATGTCCAGCTCGCGGTTGCGGTTCTCTTCCCCTGCCCCGCTCATCAACTGCAGGAAGTCGATGAACAGCACATCCAGGCCGTGCGCGCGACGGACCTGCAGGGTCTTTCGGCGGATGTCCATCAGCGACAGGGCGCATTGGTCGTCATGCACAAGGTGCAACTCGCCCAACCGGCGGGCGGCGTCGGTCACGGCTGCCCACATATCGTGGTCTTCCGCCTTGGCAGCCAGGATGCGGGCCAGGTCGAACGGGCCGCTGGCGGCTGTGTGCCGGTGCATCAGCTGGTTGATCGGCATTTCCTGGCTCAGGAACAGCACGTTGTAGTCGCGCGCGATGTTGCGGGCCATGGTCAACGACAGCGCCGTCTTGCCATGCTTCGGCCGGGCGCCCAAGACGAAAACCTCGCCCTTGCGCAGCCCACCGTTCAGGATGGAATCCAGTCCACCGATGCCGGTGGGGATCGCCGGGTTCTTGCCTTCGCTCATGTCCTGCAGCAGCTGCAGGTAGTTCGCCAGAGACTGGTTGATGTGCTGCGGGTCGCGCTTGGCCTTCACGGTTGCCAGCTTGGCCAGCATCATCTGGGCCTTGTCGATCTGCTCGGCGGCTTGGTGTCCGGGCGTCATGGCAAGGTCGGCAATTTCCGATCCAGCGTTCATCAGCTGGCGCAGCCGGTAGGTGTCCATTACCACGCCCGCGTGACGGCGGATGCTGGCAGCGCTGGGCACGTACTGGGCGATTTCGTTCAGTTCGTACAGCTCAACGGGGTGGCCCGCCTGCTGCATTTCGGTGAACACCGACACCATGTCAGTCGGCTGTCCGGCCACTGCCAGCGCCTGAATCGCCCGGAAAATGTTGGCATGGGCCTCGTTGTGGAATGCCTCGGCCGTCAGTTCTGGCACCCGGTTGATGGCCTCGCTGTCCAGCATCAGGCCACCCAGAACGCCCGCTTCGGACTCCAGGCTCGCGGGGATGGTGCGGACTTCACGCATGGGCCACCTCGCGCTGCTCGTGGTGGTACTTGCCCGACAGAACCTTTTCGAAGTTCGCCGCTGTCACCAGCCAGCCCAGGTCGCAGGACTGGAATTTGCCGTTTTTGCCCGACAGGAAATCGCTGTCTGCGACGTACTCAAAGTACCGCGTGAACCAGGCCTTGCCCTCGTCGGCAGTGGTTGCCAAGCGCTCGCCCTTGCGCTCGCCGCGTTCGTGCTTTGCGGTCATCACCCAGCGCCACCGGGCTCGCATGGATTTGCCGTTGGCACCTTTCGCAAACAGCGAACGCCGAACCGTAGGCAGGACTGGCAGAGCAGCCTCGTAGCTGTCGATCAAGCTGTCGAACGGGCACGGTGGCACGCCATCGTCAGCCGACTTGGAACGCGGTCCACTCTGGATAGATCGTGTTGCCGACTACCTCGCAGAACTGCGCCAGCAGATCAGCTTGAAGCGTGGCCTTACCCTTCTTGATGTTGGAGAAGTACCCGGCGTCAATCCCCAGCGCCAGATAGATTTCCTTGTCCTCCAACCCGGAGACACTGCAGGCCAGCGTGAAAGCTGCTGCCGATGTCTTCTGTGCGCGGATCATTTCGAGTGGCACAGAGGCACGCTGCGGCGCGCGGGCAAGGGCTAATTCGTGCTGGTCTTC
>NZ_JADHVT010000124.1 GCF_016783915.1 Acidovorax sp. | reverse complement strand
GCGGTGCTCGGGTTTGGCGGGGTCTCGCTCAACTCGCGCCGCTGCGCGTCGCTCAGACACACGCGAGCCCTGATCCGCCAAACCCTGCGCTCCTCGGCGCATCCACAGGGGCAAGGGGAGCAGAACATCCACACGGGCCTTTGCTTCGCTCGGCCTCTCTCGCGGGCGCAAGCGCCACGCGCTGCGTAGGCGCGGCCGAGCGCAGCAATGGCCCGAGTGGATGTCCGGCTGTTTGGATGTTCGGCTGTCCCACCCCCTGCTGGCTACGCCTGCGGCGGGGCGGTTGGGGGGTGGCACGCGCGTCGCAGCGCGCGTGCTTCGTGCTCAGACTCGCCGTGGCTGTCTGAACGAAGCTGCAACGCAGCGCAGTGAGTTCCACGGCGCACCCCGCAACCGCACCGACGCAGGTTTGCCCCTTCGCAACGCGAAGGGGTCGCAGACTGGGGGGCGCCTTTTCTTTGGTGACTTTCTTTTGGCGAAGCAAAAGAAAGTTACTCGCACGCCGGGCGACTCCCGGCCTCCGCCCTCAAGCCAGGCACGCGGTCAAATCAACGCACCGCAGCGTAGGCACACGCAGTTCAAAAGAGAAACAAGCAAGCAGCACACTACAAAAAGAATAGCTACCCAGGCAATTTCCACTAGCGCAAGCAGCCCAAACCGCTCAAAAACTACTGCGACACAGCCGCCACCTTCACCACAGGCTGATCCCCCCACCCGCCCCCGAGCGCCCGAATCAACCCCACCGTCGCCACAGACTGCGCCGTCCGCACCTGCAGTTCCTGCCGCCGATTGCGCAACTCGCTACGCCGCGCGTCCAGCAACTCCAGCTGACTCACCAAGCCATTGCGATACCGCGCATCCGACAACTGCGTGGCCCGCCGCGCAGCCGTCACCGCACGTCCCTGCGCCTCGGCCTGGCCGGAGAGCAGGCGCAGCGAGGTCAGCTGATCCTCCACGTCACGAAACGCATTCAGCACCTGCCCCCGGTGATCGGCGAGCGCAGCCTCCAGGCGCGCCTTCGCCCCCTCGATCTGCGCATCGCGCTGGCCGCCGTCAAAGATCGGCAGCGACAGCAGCGCACTCACGCCCCATGCACGGGCCGACCACTTGAACAGGTCACCCAGCTCGGGCGACGCATGCCCCGCATTGCCGGTGAGCGTGACGGCCGGGAACCAGGCCTTCTGCGCCACGCCCACGCGGGCTTGCGCGGCCAGCACGGCAGTTTGTGCGGCCGACACATCAGGACGACGCGCCAGCACCGTGCCAGGCACGCCAGGCGGGATCACCGGCAACGCGGCATCGCCCGTCGCGGGCGGCAGCACGAAGCCGCTGGCCACCTCGCCCGCCAGCACGGCCAGCGCGTTGGTCAGCAAGGCCTGCTGGCGCTGCAACGCCAGGGCTTCGGATTCGGTGGCGGCCACCTCGGTCTGCACACGGGCTACGTCCAGCTCAGCCACATCGCCCGCCTGCAGGCGGCGCTGCGTCAGGCGCAGCGTGCCTTCGTAGGCAGACAAGCTCTCTTGTACCAGCACCTGCTCGGCCTGCACGGCGCGCAGCTGCAGATAGGTTTGCGCCACGTCGGCCTGCACCATGAGGCGCGTGCTCTGCAGCAGGGCTTCGCGCGCGTCGGCGTCCAGCCGCGCGGCGTCGCTGGTTTGCGAGAGACGGCCAAACAGGTCCAGCTCGTACGAGGCGTTGAGCCCCGCCGTGCCCAGCGTGGATGGCACCACGCTGCCCGTGCTGTTGACACCGGCCTGACGTGCAACGCCCGCCGAGGCGCCCACTTGCACCGAGCGCGCAGCATCGGCAGAGCGCAGCAGCGTGCGGGCCTCGGCCAGGCGTGCGGCGGCCTGCTGGATGCTGGTGTTGGCCTGGCCCGCGCGCTGCACCAGGTCGGCCAGCACCGGGTCTTGAAAGCCCAGCCACCATTCGCCGCGTGGCTGTGCCTCGGCGGGGGCAGCCACCGTCCAGGGGGCGGCGGGCAGCGCGTCGCCACCTGCCGTGAAACTGGTGGGCACGGGCACGCCCGCATGCGGCGCGGGGGCCACGGGCTGGGTCATGCAACCGGCCAGCACCAGGGCGGCGGCCAGGGGCGCCAGCAGGCTGCGTTTGCGCACGGCAAGGGCACTGTCGGTGGAGTTCTTCTTCAATAGCAGATCGGTCATGGTTGGTCTCCTGCCCCAGCCGATGCTCCCTCTGCAACCGGCAGCGTGGACATCGTGGAGCGAGCATTCAGGGCCACAAAGGCGGTTGTGGTCGTGAGCATCATTCGTGCTCCTTGCGGGGCGCAGCCAGCACCGGCTGGCCCATGCCACCCCCGTGCGGCGTCTGCGAGATGAGCGCCACATGCGCGCCGTGCTCCACCAGCGGGCGGTTGCCAGCCAGCTTGCGCAGCAGCACGTAGAACACGGGCGTGAGGAACAGGCCGAAGGCCGTCACCCCGATCATCCCGGCAAACACCGCCACGCCCATGGCGCTGCGCATTTCGGCGCCTGCACCCGTGGACAGCACCAGGGGCAGCACACCCATCACGAAGGCCAGCGAGGTCATCAGGATGGGACGCAAGCGCAGGCGGCTGGCTTCGATGGCGGCCTGGACGGGCGTGCGCCCGGCAAACTCCAGCTCGCGCGCAAACTCCACAATCAGGATCGCGTTCTTGGCCGACAGCCCCACCAGCACGATGAGCCCGATCTGCGTGAACACGTTGTTGTCGCCCTTGGTGAGCCACACGCCCGTCATCGCGGCCAGGATGCCCATGGGCACGATCAGGATGATGGCGATGGGCAGCGTCAGGCTTTCGTACTGCGCGGCCAGCACCAGGAACACCAGCAGGATGGCCAGCGGGAACACCAGCACGGCGGAGTTGCCGGCCAATATCTCTTGGTAGGTCAGCTCGGTCCACTCGAACGTGATGCCCTGGGGCAGCGTCTCCTTGGCAATGCGCTCGATGGCCGCCTGCGCCTGGCCCGATGAATAACCGGGCGCGGGCCCGCCGTTCACATCAGCAGCGAGGTAGCCGTTGTAGCGCATGGCGCGCTCGGGGCCAAAGCTGGGCTCCATCTTCATCAGTGCAGACAGCGGCACCATCTCACCGGTGGCAGACCGCACCTTGAGCAGGCCCACATCTTCAGCCCGCGCCCGGTAGGCCGCATCGGCCTGCACGCGCACGCTGTAGGTGCGGCCAAACTGGTTGAAGTCGTTGGCATAGAGGCTGCCCAGGTAGATCTGCAGCGTGTCGAAGATGTCCGTCACCGGCACACCGAGCTGACGCGCCTTGGTGCGGTCGATGTTGGCGTACAGCTGCGGCACGTTGACCTGCCAGCTGGTGAACAGCCCCGCTAGCTCCGGCGTCTGGTAGGCCTTGGCCATAAAGGCCTTCACGGCGTTGTCCATGGCTTCGTAGCCCAGCGAGGCACGATCTTCGATCTGCAGTTTGAAGCCTCCCGTGGTGCCCAGGCCCGCCACGGGGGGCGGCGGGAACATGGCGATGAACGCGTCCTGGATGCTGCCAAACGCCTGGTTCAGCTGCCCGGCCACCGCGCCGCCGCTCTGGTCGGCGCGGGTGCGCTCGGCAAAGGGCTTGAGCGTGGCGAACACGATGCCGGCGTTGGAGCTGTTGGTGAAGCCGTTGATCGACAGGCCTGGGAAGGCGATGGCGTCCTCGACATTCGGGTTCTCCTTCATGATTTCGCCCATGCGACGGATCACGTTCTCGGTGCGGTCCAGCGTGGCGCCGTCAGGCAACTGGGCAAAGCCGATCAGGTACTGCTTGTCTTGCGCGGGCACAAAGCCGCCGGGCACGATCTTGAACAGGCCCATGGTTGCTCCCACCAGCGCGAGGTAGATCACGAACATCAGTGCCTTGCGGCCGATGACGCGCTTGACGCCGCCGCTGTAGGCCTCGGAGCCGCGATGGAACAGACGGTTGAAGCCCCGGAACAGGCCACCAAACACCTTGTCCATGCCACGCGTGAGCGCGTCCTTGGGCTCGTTGTGGCCCTTGAGCAGCAGTGCTGACAGGGCGGGCGACAGGGTCAGCGAGTTGATCGCCGAGATCACCGTGGAGATCGCGATGGTCACCGCGAACTGCTTGTAGAACTGGCCGGTGAGGCCACTGATGAAGGCCAGCGGCACGAACACTGCCACCAGCACCAGCGCAATCGCGATGATGGGGCCGGACACTTCACGCATGGCGCGGTAGGTGGCCTCGCGCGGGGTCAATCCCGCCTCGATGTTGCGCTCCACGTTCTCCACCACCACGATGGCGTCGTCCACCACGATGCCGATGGCCAGCACCAGGCCGAACAGGCTCAGGGCATTGATCGAAAAGCCCAGCAGGTGCAGCACCGCAAACGTACCCACCACCGACACCGGCACAGCCAGCAGCGGGATGATGGACGCGCGCCAGGTCTGCAGGAACAGGATCACCACCAGCACCACGAGGGCGATGGCTTCGAGCAGCGTGTGGATCACGGACTTGATCGAGGCACGCACAAACTGCGTGGGGTCGTACGCAATGCGGTACTCCACACCTTCGGGCATGTTCTTCTGGATCTCGTCCATGGTGGCGCGCACGTTGGCCGAGATGTCGAGCGCGTTGGAGCCCGGCGCCTGGAACACGCCCATGCCCACGGCCGGGTCGTTGTTGAGCAGCGAACGCAGCGAGTAGTCGGCCGCGCCCAGCTCCAGGCGGGCGATGTCGCGCAGGCGCGTCACCGCACCGTCCGCACCGGTCTTGACGATGATGTCGCCGAACTCTTCTTCGGTCTGCAGGCGGCCCTGGGCGTTGATGGACAGTTGCAGGTCCACGCCGGGCAGGCCGGGCGATGCGCCCACCACGCCGGCGGCCGCCTGCACGTTCTGACCGCGGATGGCGGTCACCACGTCGCTGGCCGACAGGCCGCGCTGCGCGACCTTTTGCGGGTCGAGCCACACACGCATGGAGTAGTCGCCGCCGCCGAAGATCTGCACCTGGCCCACGCCGCCGATGCGGGCGAGGCGGTCCTTCACATTGAGCACCGCGTAGTTGCGCAGGTAGTCGATGTCGTAGCGGTTGTTGGGCGAGACCAGGTGGACCACCATGGTCAGGTCGGGCGCGCTCTTGACGGTGGTGACGCCCAGGCGGCGCACTTCCTCGGGCAGGCGCGGCTCGGCCTGCGAGACGCGGTTTTGCACGAGCTGCTGGGCCTTGTCGGGGTCAGTGCCGAGGGCAAAGGTCACGGTCAGCGTCATCACGCCGTCGGTGGTGGCCTGGCTGCCCATGTAGAGCATGCCTTCCACGCCGTTGATGGACTCCTCAAGCGGCGTGGCCACGGTCTCGGCGATCACCTTGGGGTTCGCGCCCGGGTACTGTGCGCGCACCACCACGGAGGGCGGCGCGACTTCAGGGTATTCGGAGATGGGCAGACCGCGCAATGCGATCAGCCCCCCGAGGAAGATGAGCACCGACAGCACCCCTGCAAAGATGGGGCGGTCGATGAAAAAACGGGACAGGTTCATGGATGCAAAATTCCTTCGGTCGCTCTGGCTCAGGCCGCTGGCGACTTGGCTGCGTTCTTGGCTTGCTTGGGGTCAGTGGCCAGCTCGGCCTTGGCGGCCATGGGGACCGGCTGTGGCGCCACCACGGCGCCGGGGCGCACGCGCTGCAGGCCGTTGACGACGATGTTCTCGCCCGCCTTCAGACCCGACGTGACCACGCGCAGGCCGTCAATCGGCGCGCCCAGGGTGACCTCGCGGTACTCGGCCTTGTTGCCCTCGCCCACCACCATCACGAACTTCTTGTTCTGGTCGGTGCCCACGGCACGCTCGTTGATGAGCAGCGCTTGCGTGTTGCGGGCCTGGCCCATGCGGATGCGGGCGAACTGGCCGGGGATGAGCGAGCCGTCTTCGTTGTCGAACACGGCGCGCACGCGCACGGTGCCGCTCCGGGCGTCCACCTGGTTGTCGATGAGCTGCAATTTGCCCACATGGGGGGTGCTGCCCGCAGTGCCGGTGCCCATCTGCACAGGAATGCGCTCGATGAGCTGGCGCGCGCTATTGCCACGCTGGCCGCTTTGCAGGTCGGCGAGCGCCTTCACCACGATCTGCTCGTCGGTGTCGAAACTCGCGTAGATGGGACTCACCGACACCAGCGTGGTCAGCACGGGGGCGCCCGCACCGGCCGCCACCAGGTTGCCCACGGTGACTTCGATGCGGCCCACACGGCCCGCCACCGGCGCACGCACCTGGGTGTAGCCCAGGTTCAGCTTCGCGGTCTGCAGAGCGGCCTGGGCGGCGCGCAGGTTGGCATCGGCCTCGCGCTGAGCGTTCAGGCGCTCGTCATGCTCGCGCTGGGCAATGGCTTTTTCTTCGAGCAGGCGCGTGGCGCGCTCCAGTTCGCTGCGGGTGTACGACAGGCGGGCCTGTGCAGCCACCACCTGGGCTTCGGCGCGGTCCACTTCGGCGGCGTAAGGGGCGGGGTCCACCGTCACGAGCAGCTCGCCCTGCTTGACCAGCGAGCCTTCGCGGAAGTGCACGGCCTGCACGGCGCCCGAGACGCGCGGGCGCACGTCCACGCGCTGCACGGCTTCGAGCCGGCCGGAGAACTCGTCCCACAGGGCGATGTCTTTTTGGAGCACGGCCGCTACCGACACCGGCATGGCCGGGGGCGCAGCAGGGGTGCCATCGGCTTGGGCGGCGGGCGCCTGGAACACCAGAACAGCGGCGGCCACGGTGGCCGTCACGGCCGTGGCAAGGGTGGCCAGACCCAGGGGGCGGCGCTGGGAGAACTTGGAGAAGGATGGGAAGTTCATGGTGACTTTCGATCAGTAGGGGTGCCCTTGTGGAGCACGCTGTGAAGCTTGTCTGCCGTGCGCTGGCGCCTGTGGGCTGTGCTCGGCAGGGGTCAATGCAAAAGGGGCGGAATGCAGTCTCGGCAATGACACAGTGGAAAGGTCAATACCCCGGCGACAAACACCGGGGCGGCCTGCTCGTCTCCGTCAAAAGACGCTGCGGTCCAGCGTGCTGTGACAGCGGCCGCAACCCAACGGGATAAGGGATGTATTCATGGTTCGTTCTTTCCTCCGTGTCGTTTGAATGGGTGGCGCGGCCTCTGGAACCTGCAGGCAGGACAACGCCGGGCAAGCGTTATCCCTCCGGCACGCCGGGCCGGAAATCAAGGTGCAAAAAGGGGGTGGGGCTCGCGATGAGTCCGCGTTCTTCTGCCTCCACCAGGGTGGAGGTCAGCAGCTGTCAGGGGTATGAGAGGGTGTCAGGGGCCGTCAGGACGGCACCGGACTTCGCGTGGAGGCAAAGAACTGCCGGAACTGCTCCTGCGCACCCGCCGCACACGGACATTCGTGCGGGCCGGTCTGCAGCAGGGCATCGGGCCACTGCGGGTTCTTGGAAAACACGTGGCGGGTGACCGGCAGGCCAGCAGCCTCCAGCCGGGCCGCGTAGGCCAGCGCCTCGTCGTGCATGGGGTCGGTGTCGCCCACCAGGATCAGCGTGGGTGGCAGCCCCGCCAGGCGCTGCGCACCGGCAGGCACCGCATAGGGGTGCTCGGCATCACGCGGGCAGCGCAGAAAGTTGCGCCAGCCCTCGGTCCACTTGCATCCCGTGGAATCCCCCGTGGCCTCGCGCAGCGACGCGGTGCCCACACAGGGGTCCAGCATGGGCGACAGCAGGATCTGCCCCGCCAGCGGGGGGTGAGACTGGTCACGCGCCATCAGTGCCACGGCCGCCGCCAGGTTGCCACCGGCCTCTTCGCCCGCAAGGTACACGGCGGCGCCCTGCCCGCCGAGCTTGGTGCGGTGCTTGTGCACCCACTTGAGCACACCGTAACCCGTGTCCACCGGCTGCGGAAAGGGCGTGAGCGGATAGGCGACCGACACCACCACGGCCCCGGCACTCTCCAGCAGCGAGGCCACCGTGCAGCCGTTGTCCAGGTCCCCCGACATGAAGGCCCCGCCGTGGAAGTGCACGACCACCGGCGACGCCTGGCCGGTCTTCTTGCGGCCGTACATGCGCACTGCCACGTCCTGCCCTTGGGCCACCTCAATGGTGGAGTCGGCGCACACAGACGAAGTCGCCCCGGACGCCTTGGCGGGCGTCGCAGCAGACTGCGATGGCGAAGATGACGAAGACGGGCGGTCGGGCTGCATGGCAGGTACCCAGTAAGTAGGTGGAGCGTCGGTTGACGATGGATGAAATGTAGTGGCTTGGGCCTTTCTGATAAACAGGTCAAACACCACCGCACTGTTTCCAAAAGCTCAACAATCAAACCGTGGTGCCCGTGTGAGAATTCTTCAGCACCCAATCTGGGTGCTGATGACTCAAGGAGAAGCCATGGACCAGATTCAGGCCATGCGCATATTCGTGCGGGTGGTGGAGGCCGGCACGTTTACCCGGGCAGCGGATTCGCTGAACCTGCCCAAAGCCACGGTGACCAAGCATGTGCAGGCGCTGGAGGAGCGCCTGCGCGTGAAGCTGCTCAACCGCACCACACGCCGCGTGACGGTAACGCCCGATGGCGCGGCCTACTACGACCGCACGGTGCGCCTGCTGACCGACCTGGACGACATCGAGGCCAGCATGACCAACGCGCGCGCCAACCCTCGCGGGCGGCTGCGCATCGATGTGGGCACGTCAGTGGCGCAGTTGCTCATCATTCCGCACCTAGCGGAGTTTCATGCCCGCTACCCGGACATCCAGGTGGACCTGGGCGTGAGCGACCGCACCGTGGACCTGATCGGGGACAACGTGGACTGCGTGATCCGGGGGGGCGAGCTGAGCGACCAGTCGCTGGTGGCGCGCCGCATCGGCAACCTGGAGTTCGTCACCGTCGCTGCGCCCGACTACCTGGGGCGCAAGGGAACCCCAACGCACCCGCTGGAGATCGAGGAGAAACACGCCAGCGTGATCTATTTTTCGCCACAGAGCGGGCGGCACTACCCGCTGGAGTTTCGCCGGGGCGATGAGTCCATCGATATCACCGGCCCCTACCAGCTGAGCGTGAACGAGAGCAACGCCTACGTCACGTCCATCGTGGCGGGCCTGGGCATTGGCCAGATCACCAGCTGGCAGGCCCAGCGGCACTTTGATAGCGGCGCCCTGGTGCGACTGCTGCCCGACTGGACCCAGCCCCTGCTGCCCGTGTATGTGGTGTACCCGCCCAACCGCCACCTGAGCGCCAAGGTGCGCGCTTTTGTGGACTGGGCGGCCGAACTTTTTCAGCGCGAGGCACACCTGCAGCGCACAGCCTGACTCCCCCGTGCCGCTCCACGGTGACAAGGGTTAGATTCATGCTGGCCTCACACGACGTAGTTGCCCTCTGTCTGTATGCTTGGAGCCATGAGTACCCCAGAGACACCACCGCCACCGCCACCAGCCAGCAAGCCCACCCAGCCGCGCAACCCCCTGCACGGAGTAACACTCGAAGCCATGGTGGTAGGCCTGGCCGATTATTTTGGCTGGGATGAGCTGGGGCAGCAGATCCCCATCCGCTGCTTCCAGATCGACCCCAGCGTGGGCTCCAGCCTCAAGTTCCTGCGCAAGACCCCCTGGGCGCGCGAGAAGGTCGAGAGCCTCTACCTCTTCATGCTGCGCGACCAGCGGCGCAACGCGCAGGAGTAAGAGCAACGAACAAAACTCCCCCTGGCGTCGTTGTCGCGCCTTGCCGTACTGCTTGTACTGCCTGCTGCGAAACGCCTAGCCAGGGCCGCTTCGCTGAGTTTTGTTGGCCGCTCTGAACCACGCCCCCCGCGCCGCGGCCTTTTCTTGGTGCCTCTCAGTCGCCCGAGGTCACCAAAAAGTCGCGGCTGATGCCGCCACCCAGGTCGTTGACCCGGTCCAGGAACTGCGTAAGGAACGCGTGCAGGCCCGTGGCCAGGATCTCGTCGATCCGGCCGTACTGCAGGTCCGCCAGCAAGCGCCCAGCCCTGCGGCTGGTTTCGGCGGACTGCCCGTTGGCCAGCACGGCCAGGTTGTCCACCACCTCGCGCAGGCACGCGTGCAGCGAGCGCGGCATGTCGCGGCTCAGGATCAGCAGGTCGGCCACGCGCCCGGGCGTGATCACGTCGCGGTACACCTTGCGGTACACCTCGAACGCCGACACGCTGCGCAGGATGGCGCTCCAGTGGTAGAAGTCGCTCTCCTGGTTGCGGTCGCTGGGGCGGCCGAAGAAGTCGTTCTTGACGGCGTGGAACTTCACATCCAGCAGACGCGCGGTGTTGTCCGCGCGCTCCAGGAAGGTGCCCATGCGCAAGAAGTGAAACGCCTCGTCCTGCAGCATGGTGCCCAGCACCACGCCGCGCGAGAGGTGCGAGCGGTACTTCACCCATTCAAAGAACTGGCCTGGGTCGCGCTCGAAGGCGCCGCCTTCCAGTTGCCGGTGCAGCTCCAGCCAGGTCTGGTTCTGCGTCTCCCACACCTCGGTGGTCAGCGCTCCGCGCACGGCCCGCGCGTTCTCGCGTGCGGCACGCAGGCACGACAGGATGGACGACGGGTTGTTGCCATCGTGCACCATGAACTCCAGCACGTTGGCGGGCGTGACTTCACCATGTTTGGCGGTGTAGGCAGGGATCAGCTCGCTGATGGACAGCAGGCCCTCCCAGCCTTTTTGCGCCACATCGGCGGCTTGGGGCAACAAGGAGGTCTCGTAGCTGACATTCAGCATCCGGGCTGTGTTCTCAGCCCTTTCTGTATAGCGGGACATCCAGAACAAATGGTCAGCGGTGCGGCTCAGCATGTTCAGAGGCTCCCTTGCGATTGGCTTTGCGACTGACCCTGGCCCAGGGACTGCGATTGCGATTGCGATTGCGATTGCGATTGCGATTGCGATTGCGATTGCGATTGCGATTGCGACTGGGATTGCACGGCCTTGGGTTGCGCGGAAGGCGTACCCTCGCCCAGCACCCAGGTGTCCTTGGTGCCGCCGCCCTGCGACGAATTCACTACCAGCGAGCCCTCTTGCAGCGCCACGCGCGTGAGGCCGCCGGCGGCCATCTGCACCTCGCGACCGCTGAGCACAAAGGGGCGCAGGTCGATGTGGCGGGGAGCGATGCCGCTTTCCACATACGTGGGACAGCTCGACAGGCTGAGCGTGGGCTGCGCGATGTAGCCCGCCGGGTTGGCCAGCAGCGCGCGGCGAAAGTCCTCGATCTCGGCCTGCGTGGCTGCAGGGCCGATGAGCATGCCGTAGCCGCCAGCACCGTGCACCTCCTTCACCACCAGGTCCTTGAGGTTGGCCAGCACGTGCTGCAGGTCGTCCTGCTTGCGGCACATCCAGGTGGGCACGTTCTTGAGGATGGGTTCCTCGCCCAGATAAAAGCGGATCATCTCGGGCACGTAGGGGTACACCGATTTGTCGTCGGCCACGCCCGTACCCACAGCGTTGCAGATACCCACATTGCCTGCGCGGTAAGCCTCCATGAGGCCGTAGCAGCCCAGGGTGGAATTGCGGCGGAAGACTTGGGGGTCGAGGAAGTCATCGTCCACGCGGCGATAGATCACGTCCACCCGCTGCAGGCCGCGTGTGGTGCGCATGTACACGAACTTGTCCTTGACCACCAGGTCCTGGCCCTCCACCAGCTCCACACCCATCTGCTGGGCCAGGAAGGCGTGCTCGAAGTACGCGCTGTTGTGCATGCCGGGCGTGAGCACCACCACCGTGGGCTCATCCGCCGTGGCGGGGGCGCTGGCGCGCAGGGTTTCGAGCAGCATGTCGGGGTAGTGGGCCACCGGCGCCACCTTGTGCAGGCTGAACAGCTCGGGGAACAGCCGCATCATCATCTTGCGGTTTTCGAGCATGTAGCTCACACCGCTGGGCACGCGCAGGTTGTCTTCGAGCACGTAGTACTCACCATGGCCCTGGGCATCGGGGGCGCGCACGATGTCGATGCCTGCGATGTGCGCGTAGATGTCTTGCGGCACATGCACACCGGCCATCTCGGGCCGGTATTGCGCGTTGTTCAGGATCAGATCGGCGGGCACGATGCCGGCGCGGATGATGTCCTGGCCGTGGTACACGTCATGGATGAAGCGGTTGAGCGCAGTGACGCGCTGCACCAGCCCCTGCTGCATGCTGGCCCACTCGTGGGCCGGGATGATCCGTGGGATCAGGTCGAACGGAATCAACCGCTCGTTGCCTGCGCCGCCCTCGTCCTTGGCGCCATAAACGGCGAAGGTGATGCCCACGCGCCGGAAGATCATCTCGGCTTCGGCCCTGCGGGCCTGCATCACGTCAGGGGGCTGTTTGCTCAACCACTGCGCATAGCGCTTGTAGTGTTCCCGCACATCGCTGCCATCAAAAGGCAGCATGGCGTACATCTCGTCAAATTTCTGCATGAACGGGCCTCCTGCGATCAGGATAGCAAGTTGTGAGCCCGCCCCCGCGCAACACCCCTGGCGGCGCTGCGCCATCAGCCTCGAATCAGTCGTCCCGTGGCACCATGCGGTGCTGCCAATAGCGCTCACCGGTGTCGCGTTCACAGGCCACCTGCGCGGGTTGCGACGAGGACCAGCGGGCCGCACCACAGCGCGAAGACTCCACCACCGCAATATGGCGCGCGCGGTACCGCTGCAACACCTCCGGCGCCGGATGACCAAACCGGTTGCGGTACCCGGCCTGCACCAAAGCAGTGCGCGGCTGAACGGCCTCCAGAAAGGCCACTGATGACGAGGTCTTGCTGCCGTGGTGCGGCACCAGCAGCAGGTCGGCCCGCAGGGGCGCGCTGCGCGCCAGCAAGGCTTGCTCCTGTGGCGCCTCGATGTCGCCCACCAGCAAGGCCGAGGCCCCCTCTGGCCCGGCGGCCGTGATGCGCAGCACGCAGCTGAGTGCATTGGGACGCGGGGCCTTGGCCGCCTCTGGGGCGTCGTCACCGGGCAGCGGATGCAGCACCTCAAAAGCCACGCCATCCCACTCCCAGCGCTGACCTGCCAGGCAGGGCGTGCTGGGGCGCAAGCGCTGCAGGGCGTGCTCGGCTTCGATGGAGCCGGTCAGTTCGGCGCCCGGCTGCTGGGCCAGCACGGCCGCTGCACCGCCTGTGTGGTCGGCATCGCGGTGGCTGAGCATGAGCACATCCACCTGCTCCCCCAGCGCCCGCAGCAGCGGCACCAGCACGCGGTGGCCCGCATCGCTCTCGCGGCTGAAGCGCGGCCCCGCGTCATACAGCAGGGTGTGCGTGGCCGTGCGCACCAGCACGGCATTGCCCTGGCCGATGTCGGCGGCCAGCAGCTCAAACTGCCCTGCGGCCGGCCGCGCGGGCTGCCACCAAAACACCGGCAGCAGCAGGGGCAACGCTAGCAAACGCAGGCGCCAGGGCAGGCGCATGGCCAGCAGCGCGCCCCCAGCCACCGCCGCCACACCCGCCCACAGTGGCGCGGCCGGCAAAAACACGGCAGCCCAGGGCCACTGCGCCAGCCACTGCAGCAACGCAGTGAACGGCTGCAGGCTGAGGGCCGCCGCACTCCACAGCGGGGCCCACAACACGCCCGCCAGCGCCAGCGGTGTGACCACCAGGGTGACCCAGGGTATGGCCACCAGGTTGGCGACAAAGCCCACCAGCGACACCTGGCCAAACAGCAACAAGCCCAAGGGCGTCAGCGCCAACGTCACCACCCACTGCTCGCGAACCAATGCATAAAATCGGCTTGTAGCGCTAGTGTCACCTGCCTCAGCAGCTATTGGATTGGTAGCAAACAACACACCTACGGCCACAAAGCTCAACCAGAAGCCCGCCTGTGCCAGCGCCCAAGGGTCTACCAGCACCACGGCCCCGCAGGCCAGCAGCCACACCTGGGGCCAGGGCCAGCGGCGACCGCTCCACTGCAGCAGCCCCACAATGGCCAGCATGGTCACCGTGCGCTGCGCGGGCACGCCCCAGCCGCTGAACAGGGCGTAGGCAG
>NZ_JADHVT010000026.1 GCF_016783915.1 Acidovorax sp. | reverse complement strand
AGGGCCGGGAGCAGCACGGCAAAGGTCAGGATGAAGCGCACGGCCAAAAAGCCCAGAACCGCGTAGAACACCAGGGCCCCCTTAGCTACGCCATAGCTGGTGCCCCACACCACGGCGACCAGCAGCAAGGCCAGGTCAGAAAGGCGCGGGGCCAGCATGGAAGGGGCGGACAGGGGCAGGGTGTGTGACATGGGACGCAGACTGGGGTGGAGGCAGTGGGGCACCGCACGTGGCGGCGATGGGCTGGGGAAATTATCAATTTGCGTCCATGCATTGATAATCGCTGCGAAAGAACTGCACTTGTTCCTCATGCGCATCAATCAACCCCTGGACAGCCTCCCCGACATGGCGGTGTTTGCGCGTGTAGTGGATGCGGGCAGCTTCTCTGCAGCCGCGCGGCAGCTGGGCATCACCCCGTCGGCGGTCAGCCGTCAGGTGGCTCGGCTGGAAGGGGCGCTGCGCGTGCGCCTGCTGGAGCGCACCACCCGCAAGCTGCGGCTGACCGATGCGGGCACGGCCGTCTACAGCCGCTGCCAGGACATGGTGTCTGCCGCGCGCGAGGTGTGGGCGCTGAGCGACACCCACTCTGCCGCGCCATCGGGCATGGTGCGCATGAGCATGGCCAAGGCGGTGGGGCGCCAACTCGTTCACCCCCTGGTGCTGCCGTTTTTGCAGAAATACCCCGAGGTCGATGTGCAACTGCTCATCACCGACCGCACGGTGGACCTGTTCGAGGAGCCCATCGACCTGGCCCTGCGCGTGACCGACACGCCACCCCCGGGCCTGGCCGGGCGGCCGCTGGCGACCCTGCGCCACCTGGCCTGCGCCAGCCCGCATTACCTGGCTGAGCGGGGCCACCCCCAGCACCCGCGCGACCTGGAGCACCACGCCTGCATCACCCTTGGAGAGGACGAGCGCGACCGGCACTGGCGCTTCGAGCGCGCAGGCGAATCCGCCACGGTGGCTGTGCGCGGACGCTATGTGGCCAACCACAGCGAGGTGCGGCTGGAGGCCGCGCTGAGCCACCTGGGCATTGCCAGCCTGCCGGGCTTTACCGCGCGCGCTGCGTTGGCGCGGGGTGACCTGGTGACCGTGCTGCCCGACTGGGAGCACAAGACCTCGTACGGGGGCACGGCCTGGGTGCTGTACCCGTCCCACCGGTTTCTGCCGGCCAAGCTGCGGGTGTGGATCGACCACCTGGTGGAAGGTTTTGCGGGCGTGGAGTGAAGCGGGGGAGGGGCGTGAGGGCAGGGCGACCGTGCGGTGGGCGCGGCGGGTGTTGCACTCTCGGCAGCTCATCTGGTCCGGGGCTGATCATCCAACGACGGTTCCTTGGGGCCAGCAGAAAAGTTCGCCGCCCTTGCTGCTATTTGGCACGCAGCGTTGCGCAACCACCGCAGCCGCCGTCTTTTGTGTAACCAAAGTCTGCAAGTCAGGGTTTACACCTTGTTATTTTGCGTAATTATGAGAAATTACACACATGGCGAGGCAATCGCCTCTGTTGTCAGCTGTTAGGGGTGTGTTGCAGGCATTCGGCCTGCGCCTTGCTTCAGCCGCTGACAGCCGATGCCTCGCGGGTTGGTGTCCTGGAGCCTTGTTTTACATGCGTCCTGTCCCGAATTCACTGCACGACGAAGTCGCCTCCCGGCTGCGGGAGCAGATTTTTGCGGGCGCCTTGCCGCCCGGCAGCTTTCTGGACGAGGCTGCCTTGTGCGAGCGGCTGGAGATCTCGCGCACCCCGCTGCGCGAAGCGCTCAAGGTGCTGGTGGCCGAGGGGCTGCTGCGCCATGAGCCGCGCCGGGGTTGTTTTGTGGCCGAGGTCACCGAGAGCGATCTGGACAACATCTTTCCCGTCATCGCGTTGCTGGAGGGGCGTGCCGCACACGAGGCCACGCGCAAGGCCGTGGCGGCCGACATTGCCGCGCTGGAGCTGCTGCACGAGCGACTGCAACAGTGCGCGGCCGACGGGCGCATGACCGACTACTACGAAGCCAACTACGCCATCCACGAGGCCTTCATCACGCTGGCGGACAACCGCTGGCTGGCCCAGGTGATTGGCGACCTGCGCAAGATCCTGCGGCTGGCACGCCACAAGACGCTGCATGCCCCCGGGCGCATGCAGCAAAGCCTGGCAGAGCATCTGGCCGTGTTTGCCGCGCTCAAGGCGCGCGACTGCGACGCGGCCGAGGAGGCCATGCGCACCCATCTGTTGCGCCAGCGCGATGCGCTGCGCGATGTAGCCCGCAACCAGCCATCGAGGTTGACCCCATGATCAACAGCACTCCCGAATGGATCACCCGCAGCGTCTCACGCCTGCGCACTGCCGCGCCTGCCGCCGACAAGGCGGGGGACAAGACCGCCGACAAGTCTGCCAAGGCCTCACTCGACAAAACCGTGACCGATGTGGTCGCCAAGGTCGCGGTGCCGCGTTCTACCAACGAGCGTCTGCAGGCCACTCTGCGGCGCGGCCAGGAGGCGTTGTCGCCCCGCGCATTGCGCCGTCTGCTGGCCGACCTGCAGGAGGTGGTGGCGCCCCAGGTGAGCGAGATCGAAGGCGGCCGCCGCGCCCAGGCCGTGGCCGACTGGTATGCGAAGGCCGAGCCCGAGGAAAGGCGCGACATGTGGCTGCTGATGTGCGAGCAGTTCGCACCGGATGCCACGCGCTTCAAGTCGGCCCGCCAGCGTTACGAAGCGGCGGCGGGCACGGCCGAAGAAGGGCAGGCCGAGATCAGCCTGCGCCGTGCGCTGGTATCGCCCCGCACGCGGCTGCTGCAGCGGTTTTCGGCGTTCCCCGAGGGCATGCGTTTTCTCGTGGACATGCGCGCAGAAATCCTGCCGCTGCTCAAGGCCGACAAGCGCCTGCTGCCGCTCGATGCCGAGCTGGAGCACCTGTTTTCGACCTGGTTCGACGTGGCCTTTCTGGAGCTGCGCCGGCTGTCGTGGGACTCGCCCGCCTCGCTGCTCGAAAAGCTCATCAAGTATGAGGCCGTGCACGACATCCGCAGCTGGGCCGACCTGAAGAACCGCCTGGACAGCGACCGCCGCTGCTATGGCTTCTTCCATCCACGCCTGCCCAACGAGCCGCTGATCTTTGTGGAGGTGGCGCTGGTGGACAAGATCTCGGCCAGCATCACGCCGCTGCTGGACGAGGCCGCTGCGCCCGTGGACATCACACGGGCGACCACGGCCATCTTCTATTCCATCAGCAACACGCAAACGGGGCTGCGCGGCGTGAGCTTTGGCGACTCGCTCATCAAGCATGTGGTGGAAACGCTCACGGCCGAGTTCCCGCGCCTGCGCACCTTTGCCACGCTGTCGCCCATTCCGGGTTTCCGCGCTTGGCTGGGCAAACATGCAGGGGCCATGCTGGACCGCCTGGACGACAAGCGCCGCAGCGAGCTGGGCCGCGCGGTGGGCTTCGAGCCGCCGCAGGCCACGCATTTGCTCGGGGCGGTGGACAAGGCGCTGGAGCTGGACGCCAAATCCCCCGTGCGCCAGATGCTGCTGGAATGCGCCGCGTACTATCTGGGCCGCGAGCTGCAAGAGGGCAAACCGGCAGATCCCGTGGCCCGCTTCCACCTGGGCAACGGCGCGCGGGTAGAGCGCCTGAACTGGGCGGGTGACCCATCCAGCAAGGGGCAGAAACAATCGTACGGGCTCATGGTGAACTACCTGTACGACTTGAAGCGCATCGACAAGCATCGCAGCTTGCTTGCGCAGGGCAAGGTGCCAGTGTCGGGGGACATCGACAGCCTTTGCCGCGACTGACGGGGCGGTCGGCAAGATGCCGGGCGGACCAGTGACCGCGTATTTTTACAACGACAGGAGACAAGGAATGACTGATTTGCGAATCCAACGCCGGGGTGTATTGCTCGGCGCAGCGGCTGCAGGCCTGGGCCTGGCCAGCAGCAACAGCTGGGCCCAAAGCACCTGGCCCAGCAAGCCCGTGACGGTGGTGGTGCCGTTCCCCGCCGGTGGCGGCACCGATGCGTTTGCCAGGCCGCTGGCTGCGCAGTTTTCCAAAAGCACGGGCAAGACGCTGGTGATCGACAACCGGGGTGGCGCCGGGGGCACGCTGGGTGCCAGCATTGCGTCCAAGGCGGCGCCCGATGGCTACACGCTGTTCATGGGCGCCGTGCACCACGCGATTGCCCCTGCGATGTACCCCAAGCTCGACTACGACATCGAGAAGGACTTCATTCCCCTGGCGCTGCTGGCCAACGTGCCCCAGGTGCTGGTGGTCAACCCCAAGACGCCGTCCACCAACTTCAAGCAGTTTCTGGACTACATCAAGCGCAACCCTGCCAAGCTCAACTACGGTTCGGCCGGAGCGGGCACCTCGCACCATCTGGCAGGCGAGCTGTTCAAACAGCAGACGGGCACCTTCATCACCCACATCCCCTACCGGGGCGCGGGCCCCGCGTTGCAGGATCTCATTGGCGGCAACGTGGACATGATGTTCGACGGCCTGGGCTCGTCAGCCAATCACATCAAGAGCGGCCGTATCAAGGCGCTGATGGTGTCCGGCGCCAAGCGCAACCCCGCATTCCCTGACGTACCCTGCGCCTCCGAAGTGGGCCTGCCCGACTACACCGTGACCACCTGGTACGGCCTGTGGGCGCCCAAAGGCACACCGGCCGACGTGCAGGCCCGCATCGTGGACGAGATCAAGCGCCTGGGCACCGCCGATGAACTCAAGGCGGTGTGGGCCAGCAACGGCGCGGACTACGGCGGCATGACGCAGCAGCAGTTTGGCGCGTTTGTCAGCAGCGAGGTCAAGCGCTGGGCGGCAGTGGTGAAGGCCTCTGGCGCAAAGCTTGACTAACCCCCTATGGCGCTTTGCGCCTTCCCCCTGAAGGGGGACGCCACCCGTGGCCTGGCAAAGCCAGTTCTACGCTGGCGATGGCGATGGCATGGCGGGGTGCAAAGGTCGTGGGCGGTATGTGAAGGAAATGGATACCAGGATGTCGGGTGAAGTGTTGATGAATATCGGTGATGGCGGGGTGGTGCATGTCACCCTGCGCCACACTGGGCGGCTGAACGCCATGTCGCGGCCCATGTGGCGGCAGTTGCGTGCGGTGTTTGAAGACGTGCAGCGTTCTGCCGATGCGCGCTGTGTGCTCATCGCGGGCGAGGGCGGGGCGTTTTGTGCGGGCGGAGACATTTCGGAGTACCCCGGCTTCCGTTTTGACGCGGTGGCCCTGCGCGATTTTCATGAAAACGACGTGTGGGGCGGGCTCAATGCCATGCTGCAGTGCGACGTGCCCATCGTGGCCCAGATCAGCGGCGCCTGCATGGGCGCCGGCGTGGAGATTGCCAGCTGCTGCGACATCCGGGTGGCGGGCAATGGCGCGCGTTTTGGCGCACCGATTGCCAAGCTGGGTTTTCCGATGGCCCCGCGCGAGGCGCAGCTGGTGGCAGGTGCAGTGGGTGACGTGACCGCACGCCAGATGCTGCTGGAGGCCGCCACCTTCAGCGCCCCCGACATGCTGGCACGCGGCTTTTTGAGCCGGGTGGTGGCCGATGACATGGTGGCCACCGAAGCCCTGGGCAGTGCCCAGCGCATCTCCGCGCTGGCGCCCCAGGCCGCCCGCATGAACAAACAGACGTTTCGGGCGCTGAAAGCGCCTGTAGCGCTACAAAATCATGCCTTGTCTGCTATTGAAAACATAGTAAATGGCCCTGCCGACCCCTATGCCTACGCCGCCAGCGCCGAGCACCGCGAAGGGATTTCAGCGTTTCTGGAAAAACGCGCGCCAGTGTTTTGACCGACACCGCTCCTGTTCCAGCTTTCTCCCAATCAGTCAGTCCCAAGTCTCAACCCAGCCACCCAGCCCATCGAAGTCTGAGCCATGAGCCAACACAACCTCTTCAGCGCCCTGCGCGCAGCCTTTCCTGCCGACCTTGCCAGCACGGCCGTGGAGACCACGGCGCCTGACGGCAAGCCGCTGTTCTACACCTGGTCCGACCTGGACCGCGCCAGTGCGCGCATGGCCAACCTGCTGGCGTCGCTGAAGCTGCCCGAGGGCAGCCGCGTGGCCGTACAGGTCGAAAAGTCGGTGGAGGCGATGGTGCTGTACCTGGCCACGCTGCGCGCGGGCTATGTTTTCTTGCCACTCAACACGGCCTATCAGAGCGCCGAGATCGAATACTTCATCGGCAATGCCGAGCCCGCCGTGGTGGTGTGCAGCCCCGGCAACTTCGGCTGGGTCAGCAAGATCGCGTTCACGCTGGGCACGCAGCATGTGTTCACCTTGGGTGACGACCGCACAGGCAGCCTGCTGGAGCGTGCCGCCCACCACAGCGACGAGCACCAGGCCGTGTTCCGCAGTGCTGATGACCTGGCCGCCATCCTGTACACCAGCGGCACCACGGGCCGTAGCAAGGGCGCCATGCTCACGCACGGCAACCTGCTGTCGAACGCCCAGGTGCTCAAGGACTACTGGGGCTGGACGGCGACCGGAGGGCCTGATGGTCGTGGTGATGTGCTGATCCACGCACTGCCCATCTTCCACGTGCACGGCCTGTTCGTGGCCATTCATGGCGCGCTCATCAACGGCAGCAAGATGATCTGGTTCGCCAAGTTCGACCCCAAGGCCGTGCTCGCCGCCATGCCGCGCGCCACGGTGTTCATGGGCGTGCCCACGCTGTACGTGCGCCTGCTGGCCGAGCCCGGCTTGAACAAGGAGGCCACCCGAAACATGCGGCTGTTCATTGCAGGTTCGGCCCCGCTGCTGATCGAGACCTTCGCCGAGTGGCAGCAACGCACCGGCCACACCATCCTGGAGCGCTACGGCATGAGCGAGACCATCATGCTCACCTCCAACCCCTACGCAGCCGATGCACGCCACAACGGGCAGAGCGAGCGCCGTGGCGCCACAGTGGGTTTCCCGCTGCCTGACGTGGGCTTGCGTGTGGTGGACGACGCCAACAAGCCCCTGCCCGTGGGCGAGATCGGCAACATCCAGGTCAAAGGCCCCAATGTGTTCAAGGGCTACTGGCGCATGCCTGAAAAGACCGCCGAAGAGTTCACGCAAGACGGCTGGTTCAAGACCGGTGACGTGGGCAAGGTGGATGATCGCGACTACGTTAGCATCGTGGGCCGCAGCAAAGACCTGATCATCAGCGGCGGCTACAACGTGTACCCCGCCGAGATCGAGGGCTACATCAACGAGATGCCCGGCGTGGCCGAAAGCGCGCTGGTGGGTGTGCCCCACCCCGACTTTGGCGAGGTGGGCGTGGCCGTGGTGATTGCCAAGCCCGGCGCGCAGCTCAACCCCGATGCCATCGTGGCGGGGCTCAAGTCGCAGCTGGCCAACTTCAAGATCCCGAAGAAGTGTTTTGTGGTGCCCGAATTGCCGCGCAACGCCATGGGCAAGGTGCAGAAGAACCTGTTGCGCGATCAGCACAAGGGCTTGTTTGTCTGACAGGGGGTTGCGACCGCCATCGGCATTGAAACGACACGAAAGGGCCTGTACAGGCCCTTTTTCTTGAGTCAGCGGGGACCCACAAGGCCTGCTGTACCAGCTGGGTGTGGGTTGCCTGGCTCTGGTGGCACCGTATTAGTGGGCAAAGCCATCGGTGTGGCAGGCAGCCACCGGCAAGCCAGTATGCCCAGCAGTGCCGTACCCGCTGCGCATACCCACACCATCTGCAGGGCGTGCGCGCCTGCCGCGCTGGGGTTGGCATGCGGCTGTGCCATCGCGGCGTGCAGCCAGTGGCTGAGCAGCATGGCGAGCAAGGCCACACCCACCGCTCCCCCCAGGCTGCGCAGCATCACCGGCACGGCGGTAGCAATGCCCATCCACGCTGCGGGCGCTGCGCGCTGGGACACCATGGTGATGATGGGAAACAGCAGGCCCATACCCACGCCCAGTGGCAGCAGGCAGGCGGAAAGCACCAGCGGTTGTGTCGGGGTGAACTCCATGGCCAGTGCCAGCAGGGCAAAGCCCGCCCACACGAGCAGCGACGCGGCGCCCCCAAGCCGCTTTGCAGGCATGCGCGCCCGCAACAACCGGCCGCTGACCATGGCGGCTGCTGTCAGCCTTGCCATCAAGGGCAACAGGTGCCACGCCGCCGCGGTAGGAGCGAGGTGCAGGGCGGTTTGCAGATAGGCTGGCGTGAACACCACAGCCGCATACAGTGCCACCCCGGTGACCAGTCCTATGGTCGCAGCGGCCGTGTATGCAGGCGTGACGAAAAGTGTCAGTGGAACCAGTGGATGGACGGTGTACCGTTGCCACAGCACGAAGCCCGCCGCGCTCAGTGCGGCCACGCTGGCCAGCAGGCCGGTCGATAGCCAGGTGGGAAGTTGCAGGCGTTCTGCCTGTGTCAGCAACAGCGTGCTGCTCAGCGCACCGGCCAGCAGCAAGGCGCCTGCAATGTCGATGGGAGCACTCGGCTGCCCGGACCGGTGATGGCCTTGAGGCGCGGTGGCTGCCTGTAGTCGCGGCAGTGTGGCAACCAGCACAGCGAACGCCACCACCGCCAGGGGCACGTTGAGACCGAATGCCCAGCGCCAGGAAAGATGCTCCGTGAGCCAGCCGCCCATCAATGGCCCGAACATCGTGGCCACGCCATACACCCCGCCCAGTAGCGCCTGGTAACGGCCGCGTTCCTGCAAGGGGAGCATTGCGGCCACGGTCAGCATGGTTAGGGTCATCAGCCCGCCTCCGCCAGCGCCTTGCAGCGCTCTGGCCAGCACCAACTGCAGCATGGTCTGGCTCGTCGCGCAGGCCAGCGATCCCACCAAGAACAGGCCCACTGACACCAGCAATACAGGCTTTTGTCCGTACATGTCCGCAAGGCGGCCATACAGCGCAATCACTACGGTTGCCGCCAGCAGATAGGCCGAAAAGGCCCAGGCGGGTGGGACGGTGCCCGGCAGGTCGCGCCCCATGGAGGGGAGGGCGGTAGAGAGAATGGTCTGGTCCAGGGCGGCCAGAACGAGCATCAGCATCAACGCGGCCAGCGAAAACGCAGTCGTGCGACGCGCTGTCGCCGCTGGGGGCGTGGCAAGGGGAGGGGGCGTGTTCATGGCCGGAAGTGTTTCGCTTCCGATAAATTTTGTACAGTGCAATGATGTAAACATATAGTTGCACTAAATGAAATCATATGATCTCAACCTGCTGGTGGCGCTGGATGCTTTGCTCTCTACTGGCAGCGTCACAGCGGCTGCCGCGCGCATGCACCTGAGCACCCCTGCGATGAGCCACACCCTGGCACGTATTCGGGAGGCCTTTGGCGATGACATCCTGGTGCGGGCGGGGCGCAAGCTGGTGCCCACGCCGCGTGCATTGGCGCTCGCGGAGCCTGTACGCGCACTGCTGGCACAGGCTCAGGCATTGCAGTCGCCGGAACAAGGGCCGGGGCTCGCCTTGGTGCGAAGGCACTTTGTGGTGCGCGCCCCCGAAGGCATGGCGGTGGTCTATGGCGCTGCTTTGTCGGAAGCGCTGGCCAGTCAAATGCCCCTGGCCAGCCTGCAATTTTTGCCAGAAAGCCACAACGACCCTGGTGCGCTGCGGGAGGGGCGTGTGGACCTGGATGTGGGGGTGTTTCGCAGCCGCGACCCGGAGACCGAGTGGGTCGAGGTGTCACACCAGAACATGGTGGGCGCTGTGCGGTTGGGCCACAGCTTGCTGGGGCAGTCCATGACCCCAAAGAGGCTGGCTGCTGCACGCCATGTGGGCGTCACGCTACGGCCCGGGGAACCTAGTGCGCTGGACGAGGTGCTGGCGGAAAGAGGACTGGAACGCATGGTGGCGCTCCAGGTGCCCAGCGCCTTTGCAGCACTGATAGCGGCGTCACGCTCTGATCTGGTTGCCTGCGTTCCCGAGCGCGTGGCACGGGGCATGGCATCCTCGCTGAAGCTGGAGGTGTTTGCCCTGCCTTTGCCGGTACCACCTGACGTGACGCGCATGGCCTGGCATCCCCGCTACAACGCAGATGCAGCGCACCGATGGTTGCGCGACTGTCTGGTGCGCGTGCTGGACGATCCTGCACTCAAGGGGCCGGCTGTGCTTGCCTCGGTGGGCAGTCGCAAGAAATCTGCGCGGCCCTAGTCCGGCCCGGCCGCGGCCTCATGACCTGAGGCCTGAGGCTTGACTGCGGATGCCAAGCCGCCTTCAGCGCAGCACCAGTACCGGTATATGCGAATGCGTCAGAACATGCTGCGTTTCGCTGCCCAGCAGCAGGCGCTTGAGACCCTTGCGGCCGTGCGATGCCATCACGATCAGGTCGCACTTGTGCTTCTTGGCGACAGCAATCACGGCTTCGGCCACCAGGTCGGACTTGGCGACCACCGCCTTCACGGTCACGCCTTGCGCGCCGCCCTGGGCTTTCACCCCATCGACCATGGCTTGTGCTGCATCGCCCCACTGGGATTCGATGCGTTTGACGTCGTTCATGTCGACTGGCATGCCGCCTTCAAAGTAGCTGCGAGGGTAGCGAGGCACCACCTTGAGGGCGACCGCTGTGGCGCCCGTCAGTGCGGCCAGCGACAAGCCATGTTCCACCGCTTTGTCCGACAGGGGGGATCCGTCTGTAGCGATCAGGATGCGTTTGTACATAAAAGGGCTCCTCAAAGTGATGGAACAAGCTTAGGATGAATCATGTTCCGGGGCTTGATCCAGGTCAATGTACTGGCGATGCCCCGCAGATAGGCTTGACCCATGTCCATGTTTCGACCCGGTGCGCCGGCATCATCCCCGGCACTCCCGCCTGACAGTGTGGCAGGCCCGCCGCCGCAGCAGCGGGACGAACTGCTGGACGACCCCCAGGAGTGGCTGGCGTTTGGCCGGCCTTGCTCTGTGGCGGGTAGCCCATTGGCTGGTGGATCCGTGGATGCCGTTTCGCCCGACCCGAGTGCCACGGCCTGGGACTCCCATGTGGTACTGGACGGTATGCATTGCGCTACCTGCGCCCTGACCATTGAAGATGCCCTGCGGGCAGTACCGGGCGTGCTGCAGGCCGATGTCAGCGCCGCTACCCGCCGGGCCCGCGTCGTGTGGCAACCGGGCCAGGTGTTGCCTTCGCAATGGATGGATGCCGTGCGCCGCGCGGGCTACCGTGCTATGCCCGCGATGGATGCGTTTGCGCGCGACCAGCGCCTGCGCGAGAGCCGCCGTGCGTTGTGGCGCTGGCTGGTGGCAGGCTTTTGTATGATGCAGGTGATGATGTACGCATGGCCCGCCTACGTGGCGCAGCCGGGCGATCTGTCGGGCGAGATGGAGCAGCTGTTGCGCTGGGCTTCATGGGTCATCACGCTGCCCATGGTGGTGTTTTCTTGTGGTCCATTTTTTACCAGCGCGTTGCGCGATATCCGCCTGCGCCGGGTCAGCATGGACCTGCCCGTGGCGCTGGGCATGGCGATCACCTTTGTGGTCAGCACGGCTGGCACCTTTGACCCTTCTGGCATCTTCGGCAAGGAGGTGTACTACGACTCCTTGACCATGTTTGTGTTCTTCCTGCTCACAGGCCGCTGGCTGGAGTTGCGCCTGCGTGATCGCACGGCGGGCGCACTGGAGGCTGTGATGAACCGCCTGCCCGACAGTGTGGAGCGGCGCGCGGCGGATGGTAGTTTCGCCCGCGTTGCCACGCGGCGCATTGTGGTGGGGGACACCATCCGCGTGCTGCCGGGTGAGGCCTTCCCGGCCGATGGACGCATCACGGTGGGCAATACATATTCAGACGAGGCCTTGCTGACGGGTGAGTCCACACCCGTGGCACGCCCTGTGGGCAGCACCGTCACAGCGGGCAGCTACAACCTGCAGGCGCCGGTCGAGGTGCAGGTGGAGGGCACGGGCGGGCAAACCCGCTTTGCGCAGATCGTGGCACTGATGGAGAGCGCATCGCTGCAAAAGCCACGGCTGGCGCAGCTGGCGGACCGCATTGCGCGGCCTTTCCTGGTCGCCGTGTTGCTGGCGGCGGCGCTGGCGGCTGCCTACTGGTGGCCGTCGGACCCCGGGCATGCGTTGATGGTGGCGGTGGCGGTGCTCATCGTCACCTGCCCGTGCGCGTTGTCACTGGCCACCCCTGTCGCCATGCTCACGGCGGCGGGTACGCTGGCGCGCCACGGCGTGCTGGTGCGCAATCTACAGGGGCTGGAGGCGCTGGCCCAGGTGGACACCATGGTATTCGACAAGACCGGTACGCTGACACGCGACGGCATGGCGCTGCAAGCGGTGCATCCTGCGGGCAGTTGCAGCGCAGAAGAGGCGCTGGACTTGGCCGCAGCGCTCGCGCGCCAGTCCATGCACCCGGCTTCGCGGGCCTTGGCTGCGGCGGCTTCTGCACAGCAGCTGCCGTTGGGGCGTTGGCAGGTGATGGGCCTGCAGGAGGATGCAGGACAGGGGCTGACCGCCACCGTGGAAGACGCTACAGGGGGCGCCGCGGCTCGGACGATCCGCCTGGGCTCTGCCCGCCATGCGGGCGTTGCCAACGATGCCAACGGTGCTGCGCTGCAGGTCGTGCTCTCTGAGCAATCGGCAGATGGAGCCTTGCGCGAACTGGCCCGCTTTGATCTGGTGGAAGACCTGCGGGCTGAGGCCTCCGCCGTGGTGCACGCCTTGCAGCAGGACGGTGTGGCTGTGCAATTGCTGTCGGGTGACCGCCGGGGTGCAGTGCAGCGGGTGGCCACGCAGGCTGGTATTGCCCATGCCCAGGGCGAGTGCACTCCGCAGGGCAAGCTGGCAGCGCTACGGGCACTGCAGTCGGAAGGACACCACGTGGCCATGGTGGGTGATGGCCTCAATGATGGCCCAGTGCTTGCGGGGGCCCATGTCTCTTTTGCTTTCGGCCGTGCCGTGCCACTGGCGCAGTCTCGGGCGGACTTTGTAGTGCTGGGCGACAGCCTTGTGCTGGTGCCGCAAACGGTGCTGCTGGCGCGCCGCACCCTGCGCGTGGTGCGCCAGAACCTGTGGTGGGCTGCGGCCTACAACGCGCTGTGCGTGCCGCTAGCGGTGCTGGGCTGGATGCCCGCTTGGCTGGCCGGGCTGGGCATGGCGCTGAGTTCGCTGCTGGTGGTGCTCAACGCAGCGCGCCTCGCGCGCGACCTGCCTTCCTTGCCTGGCTCGCACAGTGCGCCATTGCCAACGGTGGCGTTGCCTGCACGACCTGACCTCATGGCTGGCAGCGCGCAGCAGCCGCCCCTTGATCTTTCCAAGACCCCGCTGGAGCTTGTCTGATGGACATCCTTTATTTGCTGATTCCTCTGTCCGTGATGCTGGTGCTTCTGATTCTGGGAGGCCTGTGGTGGGCCGTGTACCACGGCCAGTTCGAGAGCGTCGAACAAGAGGGGGAGCGCATTCTCCGAGACGGTTGACTTGTGTCAATGCCCGATAGCCGCGACTGCAACAAACTCTTACTGCAATACAAAGAGGTGCCCGATGGATTTTCCAAAAACAAATGCTGCGCACTACAACGATACGGTAGTGCGGCAGTTCTCTATCCTGGCCGTGGTGGTGGGGGTGGTCGGCATGCTGGTGGGCGTCATCATCGCCGCCCAGTTGGCTTGGCCAGAACTCAACTTTGGCATTCCGTGGCTGAGTTATGGCCGCTTGCGACCTTTGCACACCAATGCGGTGATCTTTGGTTTTGGCGGCAGCGCGCTGTTTGCTACCAGCTACTACGTGGTGCAGCGCACCTGCCAGGTCCGGCTTTTTGCCGGTCCCCTGGCCGCATTCACCTTCTGGGGCTGGGTGCTGGTCATTGCGGCAGCGGTCGTCAGCCTGCCCATGGGTTACACCCAAGGCAAGGAATATGCTGAACTTGAATGGCCCATTGACATCTTGATCACGCTGGTCTGGGTGTCCTATGCCATCGTGTTCTTCGGAACCATTGGCACCCGCAAGGTCAAGCACATCTATGTGGCCAACTGGTTCTTTGGTGCGTTCATCCTGGCCGTGGCGCTGCTGCACTTGGTGAACAGTGCAGCCATCCCTGCGGGCATGATGAAGAGCTACTCGGCCTATGCCGGTGTGCAGGACGCCATGGTGCAATGGTGGTACGGCCACAATGCGGTGGGCTTCTTCCTGACCGCTGGCTTCCTGGGCATGATGTACTACTTCATCCCCAAGCAGGCGGGCCGTCCGGTGTACAGCTACCGCCTGTCGATCGTCCACTTCTGGGCGCTGATCTTCACCTACATGTGGGCCGGCCCACACCACCTGCACTACACCGCGCTGCCCGACTGGACGCAATCGGTGGGCATGGTGTTCTCGCTCATCCTGCTGGCCCCCAGCTGGGGCGGCATGATCAACGGCATCATGACCCTGTCGGGTGCATGGCACAAGCTGCGTGACGACCCCATCCTGCGCTTCCTGATCGTGTCGCTGTCGTTCTACGGCATGTCCACGTTCGAGGGCCCGATGATGTCCATCAAGACCGTCAATGCCCTGAGCCACTACACCGACTGGACCATTGGCCACGTGCACTCCGGCGCCCTGGGCTGGGTGGGTCTGATCTCGATGGGTTCGCTGTACTACCTGGTGCCGCGCCTGTTCGGCAAGGACAAGATGCACTCCGTCAAAGCGATCGAGCTGCACTTCTGGATGGCCACCATCGGCATCGTGCTGTACATCGCAGCGATGTGGATTGCCGGCGTGATGCAGGGCCTGATGTGGCGCGCGGTCAACCCCGACGGTACGCTGACCTACACCTTCGTGGAAAGCGTGAAGGCCACCTATCCCTTCTATGTGATCCGTGTGGCGGGTGGCTTGCTGTACCTGGGCGGCATGCTGGTCATGGCCTGGAACGTGTGGCTGACTGCCATCTCGGGCCGTTCGGTCAAGGTGGCCATTCCTGCTGTGAACGCGGCCCACGCTTGAGTCCGAAGGAGATCATTCATGTCCAACAACAACACATCTGCTTCGACCGGTTTCTCCCATGAAAAGGTGGAGACCAACAACTTTCTGATGATCGTGCTCATCCTGATCGTGATCGCCATTGGTGGTCTGGTCGAGATCGTGCCCCTGTTCTTCCAGAAGTCAACGACCGAGGCGGTCAAGGGTGTGGAGCCCTACAACGCCCTGCAGCTGGCGGGCCGCGACATCTACATCCGCGAGGGTTGCTACAACTGCCATTCGCAGATGATCCGCCCCTTCCGCGCCGAGACGCTGCGCTACGGCCACTACTCGGTGGCGGGCGAGTTTGTGTATGACCATCCCTTCCAGTGGGGCAGCAAGCGCACGGGGCCTGACCTGCACCGCGTGGGTGGCAAGTACAGCGACGAATGGCATCGCATCCACCTGAACAACCCCCGCGATGTGGTGCCCGAGTCCAACATGCCCGCATACCCCTGGCTTGAAAAGAACCAGGTGGACCCCGCAGTGATGGCTCCCCGCATGAAGGCCCTGCGCACCGTGGGCGTGCCTTACACCGACGAGCAGATCACTGCTGCGGCGGGCGAGGTCAAGGGCAAGACGGAGCAGGACGCGCTCATCGCCTACCTGCAAGTCATGGGCCGTGCGCTCAAGTAAGCAAAGGAGATATCCCATGGACATCACCACCATGCGCATCGTCGCCACCCTGGCATCGATGGCCTGCTTCATTGGCATCTGGGTCTGGGCCTACCGCGGCCGCAACAAGGCCCGGTTCGACGAGGCAGCCCAGCTGCCTTTCGAGACAGATTGACCTTCACCAGAACGAGAACACCCCATGAGTGACTTCACCAGCAATTTCTGGTCGGTCTTTGTGACCACGCTGACCCTGGTCGGCATCATCGCCTGCGGCATCCTGCTTTGGATGGCAGGCCGCAAGAAGGTGGTTGCCACCTCCGACAACACCACCGGCCACGTCTGGGACGAGGACCTGGTCGAAATGAACAACCCCCTGCCGCGCTGGTGGGTGTGGCTGTTCGTCATCACCATCATCTTTGGCCTGGGCTACCTGGCTGCCTACCCAGGTCTGGGCAGCTTCACTGGCAAGCTCAACTGGACGCAAAAGGGCGAGTACGAAGCCGAAATGGCCAAGGCCAAGACGGAGTTGGAGCCGCTGTACGCCCGCTTTGCATCCATGAAGCCCGAAGACGTGGCCAAGGACCCGCAGGCCCATGCCATTGGCGAGCGCTTGTTCATGAACAACTGCGCGCAGTGCCACGGCTCGGATGCACGCGGCAGCAAGGGCTTCCCGAACCTGACGGACAGCGACTGGCTCCATGGCGGCACACCCGAGAAGATCCGCGAGACGCTGGAGAAGGGCCGCATTGGCAATATGCCCCCCATGGCAGCAGCCGTGGGCACTCCAGAAGATGTGCGCAACTTGTCGCACTATGTACTGAGCCTGTCGGGCAGCCCGCATGACTCGCTGCGTGCGTCCCTGGGCAAGCCCAAGTTTGCGGCATGCGCGGCCTGCCACGGCATGGATGGCAAGGGCAACCAGGCTCTGGGTGCGCCCAACCTGACCGACGATATCTGGCTGCATGGCTGGGGCGAGGCCGCCATCACGGCCATGATCAACAACGGCAAGGTCAACCAGATGCCAGCACAGGCCGAGAAGTTGACCGAGGCGCAGATCGGCGTACTCTCTGCCTATGTGTGGGGTTTGTCGAACAAGCAGGTGGCTGCACGTTGACATGTCCGCCGGGCGATGTTTGAAGCACTGCCCGGGTTTTCTTTTCAAAGCGCGCCCCTTATCCGTTCATAAAGCGACACCATGAGTACACCCAGCGAGCCTGCTCGCAAGGTCATTCCGATCACGCCAGTCGCCGCCGATGCCTCTTCTGCGGGCGAGATCATCTCGCTGTACGAAGCGCAAAAGAAGATCTACCCGCGCTCCATCAGCGGCTTGTTTGCGCGCTGGCGCTGGGGCATGGTGTTTCTGACACAGCTGGTGTTTTATGGGCTGCCGTGGTTTGAATGGGGCCAGCGCCAGATGGTGCTGTTTGATCTGGGGGCCCGCAGGTTCTACATCTTTGGTCTGGTGCTGTATCCGCAGGATTTCATCTACCTCACCGGCCTTCTGATCATTTCGGCGCTGTCGCTGTTCCTGTTCACCGCCGTGGCGGGGCGCCTGTGGTGTGGCTTTGCCTGCCCGCAGACGGTGTACACCGAAATGTTCATGTGGATCGAGCACAAGATCGAAGGCGATCGCAGTGCCCGCCTCCGTCTGGACAACGGTCCCTGGACGTTCGAGAAGATCCGTAAAAAGTTTCTCAAGCAGGTGGTATGGATTGCCGTGGCCCTGTGGACCGGCTTCACCTTCGTAGGGTACTTCGTGCCCATCCGTGAATTAGGCAGCGAGCTGCTGGCGTTTGAGGGTGGCTGGCAGATTTTCTGGGTGCTTTTCTACGGTTTTGCCACCTACGGCAACGCAGGCTTCATGCGCGAGCAGGTCTGCAAATACATGTGCCCCTATGCGCGCTTTCAGAGCGCGATGTTTGACAAAGACACGCTGATCGTCACCTACGACCCTGAGCGTGGCGAGCAGCGCGGCCCGCGCAAGAAGAACATTGACTACAAGGCCCAGGGGCTGGGCGACTGCATTGACTGTTCGCTGTGTGTGCAGGTCTGTCCTGTGGGCATCGATATCCGCAAGGGTTTGCAATATGAATGCATTGGTTGCGGGTTGTGTGTGGACGCCTGCAATACGGTGATGGACAAGATGCAGTACCCGCGTGGTCTGATCCGCTATTCCACCCAGAACGGCGTGGCCAAGCGCTGGACGCAGTCCCAGATGCTGCGTCGCGTGTTGCGTCCCCGTGTGCTGATCTACACCGCCGTGCTGGTAGCACTGTGCGTTGCCATGCTGGCCAGCCTGGTGGTGCGCACGCCGCTGAAGGTGGATGTCGTGCGTGACCGGGCCGCGCTCTCGCGCATTGTGGCGGGGGGCAAACTGGAGAATATTTATCGGCTGCAGATCATGAATGCCACGGAGGGCGAACAGCGCTACCGCATCAGTGCGCGTGGACTGGAGGGGCTGGAGGTGGCCTCCGAGGCCGAAGTGGACATTGGCGCAGCAGAGTCGCGCTGGGTGGCCGTGCGTTTGCAGATTCCGTACGGTTCCGCCACGTCGGGCTCGCATGCGGTTCAGTTTGACGTGCAGGCCGTAGGGGCAGCTGCCCATGTGACGGAAAAATCCGTGTTTCTTGTGCCGCGTTGAGCGGCATCCCGGTGGGGCCTTTCAGGGCCGCACTTTGACCGATATTGTTGAGGAGTAGAGCACCATGTCTTCAAACCCTGCCATCGCGACACCGGCAGTTCCCGTGCCCTGGTGGAAGTTCGGCCATGTGTGGCTGGTGATTGCCGGGCCTGCCATCGTGATCGTGGCTGGCTTTGTGACGCTGTGGCTGGCGATTTCTCGGCCTGACCCGGTGGTGGCCGAGGATTACTACCGACAGGGCATTGAGATCAACAAGACCTTGGTGGCGCCGGAGAAAAGCCTGGCACCGGCACTCAAGGCCCGCAACCATGCGGCCACCCCCGTGCAAGACCAACCACGCTGACAACCCGCCGGTCGCTGCCCCCAGCGACCCCAGGCAGCACCAGGAGACAGAACCGATATGTGGACGCAACGCCTGATGTGGATTGCATGGCCCGCCTTCTTGATGGCGGGCGTGCTGGAGATGCTGGTTTTTGCCATGGTGGACCCCCAGGACCTGCACTGGTTCGGCCAGCCCCTGGCGCTGTCACGGCAAGGGGTGTACACCCTCGCATTTTTTGTGTTTTGGGCCATCACCATGGCCACGAGCGCATTGACGACACTGCTGTCCATGTCTCCGTTCGAGGTCAACCGGTGCCCGGTGCCCGATGGGGAGCGCCCCGACGATTGCCGCAAGACATCGTCCTGCCCCTGAGCCCTTTTCGCCTGCTTGTCTGGGCATGCAATGCATGCCGTTTCGCAAGAGATGGTTGTACTTTGTGCGGAACCGACCCTCTGCGTGGAAGTGGCTCAGTGTCAGTGTCGTCAGTGGCAGGTCTGCTGGCTGTTCACAATGCGTCGCAGGGCATCGGTGTCGAGAATGCGCACATGGCGCTGTTTGACTTCCACGATCCCTTCTTCCACAAACTTGGAGAAGGTCCGGCTGACCGTTTCGAGTTTGAGGCCGAGGTAGCTGCCGATTTCTTCGCGCGTCATGCGCAACACCAGTTCCGACTGCGAGAAGCCCCGTGCATGCAGGCGCTGCACCAGGTTCAGCAAAAAGGCGGCCAGGCGTTCCTCGGCACGCATGCTGCCCAGCAGCAACATCACGCCGTGCTCGCGCACGATCTCGCGACTCATGATTTTGTGCACGTGGTGCTGCAGGGCTGTGACTTCGCGTGACAGCTCTTCAATGCGGTCGAAGGGCATGACACACACTTCGGCGTCTTCAAGTGCCACCGCATCACAGGTATGGTGGTCATTGACGATGCCGTCGAGCCCGATGATCTCGCCCGCCATCTGAAAGCCCGTGACCTGGTCGCGACCGTCTTCCGTGGCCACGCAGGTCTTGAAGAACCCGGTGCGGATGGCATACAGGGACGTGAAGGACTCGCCATTGCGAAACAGCGTGCCTCCGCGTTTGACTTTGCGACGGACGGCAACCACCTCGTCAATGCGCTGGAGCTGCTCTTCGTTCAAGCCCACGGGCATGCACAGCTCGCGGAGGTTGCAGTTGGAGCAGGCGACTTTGATGGTGAGCGGGTTCATAGGCACATGGACTTGGGTTGTTGGTCGAGCATATCGTGCTTGCCGTACACGAACCTGAATACAGGGCGCGGGCGAGCGGCTGACCTTCATCAAATTGTCGCCGTATCGCTTGTTGGTTCACTTGATGCAGGTCAAGGACATGTCCCGGAGCCTACGGCACAGTCAAGGTGTACGCAAGGAAATTTCCCCATGACTGCTGTTTCGCCAGATCTTCTGCGCCGCTTTGACGTGCCAGGGCCCCGTTATACGTCCTATCCAACGGCTGACCGATTTGTGGAGGCCTTCGGTCAGGAAGATTATGTGCTGGCGCTGCAACAGCGCCGTTCGGGCACGCTGGCCAAGGCCATGCCGCTGTCCCTGTACGTGCACATCCCGTTTTGCGAATCCCTGTGCTACTACTGCGCCTGCAACAAGATCATCACCAAACACCATGACCGCGCCGAGGTCTACTTGCGCTACCTGAGCCGCGAGATCGACCTGCACACCGCGCACTGTGGCGTAGGACAGGTGGTGAGTCAATTGCACCTGGGCGGTGGCACGCCCACCTTCCTCTCAGATGCGGGCTTGCGGGAGCTGATGGCCATGCTCAAGCGCAGCTTCACGCTGGCGCCCGGGGGCGAATACTCGATCGAAGTGGATCCGCGCACGGTCAACTCCGAGCGTCTGGCGCTCCTGGCTGAATTGGGTTTTAACCGCCTGAGTTTTGGCGTGCAGGACTTTGATGCCGAAGTGCAAAAGGCTGTGCACCGCATTCAGCCTGCAGAGCAGGTTTTTGCGCTGGTGGAGTCCGCCCGCTCGCTGGGCTTTGATTCGGTGAACGTGGACCTGATCTACGGCCTGCCGCGCCAGACGCCAGAGTCTTTTGACCGCACGCTGGCGCAGGTGGCGCAGCTGCGGCCTGACCGCATTGCGTTGTATGCCTATGCACACTTGCCGGAGCGTTTCAAACCACAGCGTCGCATCATCTCCGCCGAATTGCCCACAGGCGCGAGCAAGCTGTCCATGCTCTCGCGCTCACTCGATGCGTTCATGGACGCTGGGTATCTCTATGTGGGCATGGACCACTTTGCTCTGCCTACCGACGCACTGGCTGTGGCCAAGCGCCAGGGACGCTTGCACCGCAACTTCCAGGGCTACAGCACGCAGCCAGACTGCGACCTGATTGGACTGGGCGTATCGGCCATCGGCCGGGTAGGGGCGACTTACAGCCAGAACTCCAAGACGCTGGACGAGTACTACGACTTCCTGGACCAAGGGCGGCTGCCTGTGGTCCGCGGGCTGGCCCTGACCCGCGACGACCTGGTGCGCCGCGCGGCCATCATGGCCCTGATGTGCCAGGGCGAGCTGCTGTTCGAGCCGATGGAGCAGGCGTGGTTGATCGATTTCCGTCAGTACTTCGCAGCAGAGTTGGCGCAGCTGGAGGGTATGCAGGAGCAGGGGTTGGTAAGGGTGGGGCCTGAGGGCATTGAAGTGACCGCCACCGGGTGGTTCTTCGTGCGCGGTATCGCCATGGTTTTTGACCGTTATCTGCAGGCTGACCGCAACCGCGCCCGGTTTTCGCGCATCATCTGACACCTATGCTTGCAACGGTTGGCTGGACTGCTTTGCTCATGGGGCTCGCCGGTGGGTCCCACTGCCTGGCTATGTGCTCCGCGCCCTGCGGGGCATTGGTGGGGCAGGGCGGCATGCCACAGTCGGACGGGGGTGCAGAGCAGGTGGTGCGTTGGGCGCCGCGTGGCGGTACGCTGCAGCGGACCATGGCCTTTCATGCGGGACGCCTTGTGGGGTATGCCGGCGTCGGTGCAATGGCAGCCTTGGCCATGGACAGTCTGGCATGGCTCACCCAGCAGACCACGGCGCTGCGCCCCGCCTGGACACTCATGCATGTGGCGGTGATGGCCTGGGGGCTCATGATGATGGTGCAGTCGCGCCAGCCTGCCTGGGTGGAGCAGGCTGGCCGCTCCGTGTGGGCGCGTGTTCGCCCGCTGGTCGGGGCTCCGGGCGGAGTGATGGTGGCTGGAGTCTTGTGGGCCCTGATGCCTTGTGGACTGCTCTACTCGGCCTTGTTGGTTGCGGCGCTCAGTGGCGGAGCGCTGGAGGGCGCCCTCACCATGGCTCTGTTTGCCCTGGGCAGCGGGGTGTGGCTGGTGGGCGGCCCTTGGGCTTGGAGCAGCCTTCGCAACCGCCTGAATCTAGCGAGGGGGCAGTGGGGCACGCGGGCCGCAGGTGCCATGCTGTGCGGGGTTGCCGCCTGGGCATTGTGGATGGATCTCATTTACAAGCCGTCGCTCTGGTGCCGCTGAGCGCGCGGCGCTGACTCGTCCACATCACCCCAACCGAACGGTGGGTGGAAGCTGGAAGATGCTTCTGCCGAGGGTACAGGGGTGGTCCAGCAAGGCCCGCTTTCAGTCAAGTGTTGCCGGATCGCCGCGCGGCCTGCCGGTTCTTCGCCACGTCACTGGAACTGGTGATAATCTGCGTAACTATTGGTGGCATTGATGTCGCCATGTATCGTGCGCCTGACGTGAACTCATCCATCCTCATCGACATCAGCCAATTGCGTGTCGGCATGTACATTCAGCTCGATGTGGGCTGGATGCACCATCCGTTCCCGACCAGCAGTTTCCGGGTGGCATCGTCTGAGCAGATCGCCACTTTGCGTGAGCTCGGGCTGACTGAGGTGCGGTACGTCCCCAAAAAGAGCGATCCTGAACTGCAGGAGCTGGTGCCTGCGGCCTGGAGCGTGCCCGAAATGTCTGCCCCTGCGCCCAATGGCCTGGATGCTCCCGGACCGGGGGCGACCGTGGTCGTAGACCCCGAGGCGCAGCGGCGTCGCGAATTGCTGGAAGCGCAAAACCGGGCCTTGTCCGCTTGCAATCAGCGTTTCTCAGAGGCTACCCGGCAATACCAGTCCATGGAGCGTACGGTCTCTGAACATCCGGACCAGGCCAAGGTAAAGGGGGAGGCCTTGGTTTCCGGGTGTGTCACGGAGCTGCTGGAAAACGGTGACTCCGTCATCCGGCTGCTGTCCGAAGGTGTGGGCGAGCGCAACGGTCTGCATCCGATCAATGTGATGGTGATCTCACTGTTGCTGGGGCGATCCCTGGGCATGAAAAGTGAGGAGCTGCACGATTTGGGCGTCGCTGCGCTGATTCACGACATCGGCAAACTCAAGCTGCCACCCAACCTGCGCCAGCCGACGCCCTCCATGATCCCCATGGAGCGCACACGCTACGAGACCCATGTGGCAGAGTCCGTGGCCTTGGCCAAACGCATGGGTTTTACCGACGCGGTGCTGACCGCAGTTGCCCGGCACCATGAGATGTGTGACGGCAGTGGTTTTCCCCAGCGTCTGAAGGGGCCTGATCTGGGGCGCATGAGTCAGGTCCTGGCCCTGGTCAACCAATACGACCGGATGTGCAATCCGGCCATGGGTGTGACGGCGCTCACGCCGCATGAAGCGCTCTCTGTCATCTTTGCCCAGCTCAAGGCGCGGTTCGATTCTGTGGTTCTGGGCGCTTTCATTCGCATGATGGGTGTGTACCCGCCCGGCTCCATCGTGCAGTTGGTCAACGACCGGTACGCCATTGTGGCCTCCGTCAATTCGTCCCGGCCCCTGAGGCCCAAGGTCATCGTGCACGACCCGCGCGTTCCCAAGGACGAGGCACCGATCCTAGACTTGGAAACTGTACCTGAACTGGGCATACGGCGCAGCCTCAAGCCCGCACAGCTACCGCGTGATGCGCTGGACTACCTGTCGCCCCGGCAGCGGATCTGTTACTTTTTTGAGCGAGCGGTCAATCCCGGCCCTGACGAGGCTGCGGCGTGAGCGATCTGCAATCGTTCGGATGGCTGGATGGCCTGCAGGAGGCCGTGTGGCTGCTGGATGAGGCGAGCCAGCACATTTTGCAAGCCAACGCAGGCGCCGAACGTCTTATGGGACTGTCTGCCGCCGCCATGCGGGGGCGGTCTGTGCTGGATCTGGCCAGCACGCCCCAAGAGCTGGCCTTTTGGTCTGAGCCCGCTGCAGTGATTGCCCAAGGCGTTCCCGCACACACCAGTTTGCTGCGTCCCGATGGCACCTTGGTGCCGGTGCAGCGTTGTGTCAGACGCGTACCCTGGGGGGATGGTGGTGGCAGCGCTTTGCTGCTGACCATGCTAGACCGCAGCCGCCAGGAGGCCACCGAACGCGAGCTGGAGACGTTACTTTCTGAGCTGCGCGCCACCCTGGACTCCGCCGCCGACGGCATGCTGGTGTGTGGGTTGGACCGCCGGGTGCGCGCCTTCAATCAGCGCCTGGCGCAGCTGTGGAACCTGCCTCGCCAGCTGTTGCTGGAGCGTGACGATGCGGCGGTGTACGCCTTCATGGCGGACCAGGTGGCAGACTCCCGTTTGTATGCCGAACGCTTGGCAGCCATCGATCGCGAGCCGATGCAGGAGAGCACTGACATCGTCGAGCTGCGCAATGGCGTGGTGCTGGAGATGCGCACGGTGCCGCAGTTCAGCCAGGGCTGCGCGGTGGGGCGTGTGTATTCGTTCCGTGACATCACCCGCCAGACGGAGACCCAGGCGAGCCTGCGTCTGGCGGCGCGCGTGTTTGAGTCCAGTCTGGATGCGATCTTCATCGCAGACAGCCAGCACCGCATCATGCGCATGAACCCAGGGTGTGAGCGGCTGGTGGGGCCAACCGCCAAGGGTTTTGAAGGCTGTGTGGCTGCCTCGCTCTTTGGCGGTGGCTCGGATGCCGCGTTCATGGAGCAGGTGCTGCAGGGCTGGGCCCAGGATGGATTCTGGGAAGGCGAGTTGTGGCTGCCCCGGGACAACGGTGCGTATTGTGCAGTCCAGTTGTCGTGGGTGGCCCTGCGTGATGATGAAGGGCGGCTGGTGCAAAGCATCGGCTTCATGCGCGATCTCACGCTTCAGCATGCCGCGCAAAAGCGCATCGAGGAACTGGCCTACAGCGATGCCCTCACGGGTCTGCCCAACCGCTTGCTTCTGTCGCAGCGCGTGGACACCGCCATCCAGGGGGCACGCCAGAGTGACACCGGCTTTGCGATCCTATTCCTGGACATGGACCGATTCAAGATCATCAATGACTCTCTGGGTCATCCCTTTGGGGACCGGGTGCTGCAATTGGTGGCCGAGCGCCTGCAGACCTGCTTGCGGCAAACCGACATGCTGTGCCGGCTGGGAGGCGATGAGTTTGTCATCTATCTGCACGGTGGTGATGCATCGGTGGCCGAGAGCGTGGCGCGCCGGATTCTGGACGACATGCTCAAGCCCTTCATGCTCGACAGCATGGGCTTTTCGATTCAGTGCAGTATCGGCATTGCGCTGTACCCGCAAGACGGCGCAACGCTGGACGACCTCATCAAGCAGTCGGACACCGCGATGTACCGCGTCAAGGAGCGTGGGCGCGGCAGTTATGGCTTCTACCAGCCGCAGATGAACGCCAACCTGCTCGCGCGCATGCAGATGGAGCATGCGATGCGCCAGGCGCTGGGCCTGCAGCGCATGGCCGTGCACTATCAGCCCCAGGTCAATATGGCGACCGGGCGCATCACCGGGGCCGAGGCGCTGTTGCGCTGGACGGATGCTGAGTTTGGCGCGGTGTCGCCCGCCGTGTTCATCCCCTTGGCTGAAGAATCAGGTTATATCGTGACCTTGGGCGCCTGGGTGATGGAGCAGGCGGTGCGAGAGGCTGCCCTGTGGATGCACAGCGGCACGCCCATCATGATTTCAGTGAACGTGTCAGCGCTGGAGTTCCGCCAGCCTGACTTTGTGGATCGCATCACACGCCTGCTGGCGGTGCACCAGTTGCCACCCACGTTGCTGGAGCTGGAACTGACGGAAACCATCCTGCTGCAGGATGCGCAGGAGATGGAGCAGCGTTTGCGGGTGCTGGCTGAGCTGGGCATTGGCTTGGCGATCGACGATTTTGGTACGGGCTATTCGAGCCTGGCCTATCTCAAGAAACTTCCCATTCACAAGCTCAAGATCGACCAGTCTTTTGTGCGTGGCTTGCCCGACGACGACGGCGACCGTGCCATCGTCAGCGCCATCATCAGCATGGGCCGCGCCATGCACATCGAGGTGGTGGCCGAGGGGGTGGAAACCGAAATTCAGCAGGCTGTGCTGCAGCAAATGCAGTGCGAACACTACCAGGGTTTTTTGTGTGCACCTGGTCTGCCAGCGGAACAGTTCCGCGCTATGCTGAGCAAACCCTTGCCGCTGAAGGCCCAGGGGCGTCACCGGCCTTTGAGCACCTGAAGGTCTGGAGCGTAGCGACCAAGCCGTGCGGCCGGTGGGTCGGCCGTCCAATCCGTCTTTCTGTCGGCCTTATGCGGCCGAAACGCCTTTCCACAGCATGTAGGCCGCCAGGCCAAACAGCAGCGATGCAAACACGCGCTTGAGCTGCTTGACGGGAAGGTTGTGCGCCGCCTTGGCACCCAGCGGGGCCGTCAGCACGCTGCAGGTGGCAATCACCCCCAGTGCAGGCAGCCAGATGTAGCCCAGAGACGCGGACGGCAAGCCGCTCACGTTCTGCCCGCCAAGGACGTAGCCAATCACGTTCGCCAGCGCAATCGGAAACCCCAACGCGGCACTGGTGGCCACTGCATTGTGGATGGGCACATTGCACCAGGTCATGAAGGGCACACTGACAAAGCCTCCGCCCGCGCCGACCAGACCGGACAGAAAACCGATGACGCCGCCCGCCGCCACCTGGCCTGCGCCGCCCGGCATCTGGCGCGTGGGCGCAGGTTTTTTGTCCAGGAACATCTGCGTGGCCGAGAAGCTCACGAACAGTGCGAAGAAGATCGCCAGGAACGAGCCCTTGAGCAGTGCAAACACCCCCAGACTGGCAACGAATCCGCCCAGCACAATGCCAGGTGCCAGGCGCTTGACGATGTCCCAACGGACGGCGCCGCGCTTGTGATGGGCTCGCACGCTGGAAATGGACGTGAACATGATGGTGGCCATCGACGTGGCAATCGCCATCTTCACCGCCAAGTCGGGCGCTACCTGCCGAGCGCCCAGGATATAGGTCAGGAACGGCACCAGCAGCATGCCGCCCCCAATGCCCAAGAGCCCCGCCAGGAAGCCTGTGGCCAGGCCGAGCACACCGAGTTCAACAATCAGCAGGGGATCGAGCATGGCTGGATATCAGGCAACAAAGAACAACAGAGCACGCGGAGAGCCGCGAAAAATGCCCTGTCACGGACGCAGCAGCGGGTGCTTGCTATGACAGGGCATGGGGAAGAGGGTGTCTGCGAATGCCACCGGACCCTCATCCTGAACCGGGGGTTCAGGTGGGCGAGGGCAGCCTGGCGTTGGGTTCATCTGACGCGAGATGATCACGCTCACCGGACGATGTACCAAGCCCGAGCTCAATGAGCATTGGTTCAAGGAAATATAAAGCCCGACAGCTTCGCAGACCTGTCAATTGTAGGTGCTGCCAGCGGGCGCTGCGCGCTCGGGGTCATGTAAAGCCCGCAAGCGGCTGTGACGGACGGGGGAGAGAACGGTCTGCTACAGCCCGCCAAGGACTAGAGCAGGCGCCCGTCGTCGCCCAAGGCGTCGTCCAGACGCTGGACCAGGCTTTGCAGGCGCTGATGATCGGTATCAGCCAGCAGGCTTTCCTGGTGCCCCGCCAACGGTGCGCTGGCGCTGGCAGATGGATTTGCCACGGGCTGGGCTGCGGCTGCAAGGTCTGCCGCTTCGCGGTCGGCGATCTCGAAAGCCAGGTTCAGGGCGGCCAGTACCGCGATGCGTTCTCGAGCTCGGACCTTGCCCGCATCGCGGATGCGCGTCATGGCAGTGTCCACACGCTCCACGGCATCCAGCAGGCGGCTTTCGTGGCCCTCGGGGCAGGTCAGCAGATAGCTTTGCTGCAGGATCTGCACCTCGATTTGCTTCATTCGGCTTCTTTCGTGAGCGGCGCGGCGGCGGGCAGGCGTTCGAGCAGGGCATCCACCCGGGCGCGTGCTGCGCTCAAACGGGATTTGAGCGAGTCGCGCTCCTGCGTCAGTGCCGCAACTTGATCAGCCAGCAGGGCATTGGTGCGCTGCAACTCCGCATGTCGCAACAGCAGGCGCTCCACGCGCTCGGCGATCTGGTCGGTGGGGGACGGTATTGCCATACAGCCTTGGATTGTAGGCGGTGTGACACCGAGCGGTCCCTGGCCCCAAGCTGCAGTGGTGTGCAATGCGCAACAGATACAAGTGCATTGTCGGCCGCGTGGGTGCCATGCGGAGCTGCCCGCTTGATCTGGCGCTCTGGGAGCAGCTTGTAAACGGTCGTAAAATCCCGACGTTGGTGCTCGCGGTGTGGTTCACATGCCGCAGTTCAACGGGAAGCAGGGAGGCGCCGTACCACCGGTACCCGCCCAGCCTGCGCTGCCCCCGCAACGGTCAGCGGACGAATCACCTGATTCTCTCTCCATCCATAAGCCACTGGGCGCCTTGAACAAGCGCCTGGGAAGGCATTGGGGGGGTGTTCCGCCAGCCCGGATACCGGCCAACACGGTGGCTGCGTGCGCCCTTTTTTGGCGCTGCGCGGCTGTATCACCCATACGCTGGCGGGAGGCCGGCCCGGGTTGTTTGTTGACCTTGATCCCCATGAAAATCCGTACCCTTCGTGCGCGCCCTGTGGCGTCGTTGCGCCTGCCCGCCCCACGCCTGGCACTGCTGTCATTGTTGGCTGGCAGCGCCTGCGGCGCTTTCGCACAGACCGCCCCGGCCACCGGCGAGCTGCTGGCGCAAAACCTGCGCGCACCGTCGTTGTCTGAAACGGTGGTGGCGGCCACGCGCACCCCGCAGCCGCTGGCCGACCTGGTGGCCGACATCTCCATTGTGGACCGCGAAACCATCGAAAGCAGTGGCGCCACCGGTCTGGCCGACTTGCTGGCCCGTCTGCCCGGTGTGGAGTTCTCGCGCAACGGTGGCCCTGGCACCACCACTGGCGTGTTTCTGCGCGGCGCGGAATCGCGCTTTACTGCGGTGTACATCGATGGGGTGCGCATCGACTCGCAATCCACCGGTGGTGCTCCCTGGGAGAGCATTCCTCTGGGCCTCATCGATCGCATTGAAGTGCTGCGCGGCCCAGCGGGCGCCGTCTATGGCTCGGACGCCCTGGGCGGCGTGGTGCAGATTTTCACCAAGCGCGGTGAAAACGGCACGGCGCCCTATGTGGGCGTGGGCGTTGGCAGCAATAACACCACCAAGGTGGAGGCCGGGATCAGCGGTGCCAGCGGCACGCTGGACTACGCACTGGGGCTGGCGCGTGATGACAGCAAGGGCTTCAACGCGCGCCCCATCGCTGGACAGAACCCCGACCGTGACGGCTACCGCAGCACGGCGGGCCACGCGCGGGTAGGCCTGCAGGTGAACGCAGTGCATCGCCTCGAAGGCACCCTGATGCAGAACGACACCAACAGCGGCTACGACAGCGGCATGGGAAAGGACGACCGCAACCTGCACACCATGCACGCACTGGGCCTCAACTGGATTGCTCAGTGGAGCAGTGCCTACAAGACGCGCTTTTCCATCACCGACTCGCGCGACGAATACGAAACCCGCCCCTCGCCGTATCTGAGCGACACGCGCCTGCGCGGCTACTACTTCCAGAACGAATGGCGCCAGGGCGCGCACCTGGTCACGGCGGCCCTGGAGCGCCGTGAGGATCGGCTGGAGAACAAGCCCATCGACGCCAAACGCTCGCAAGACGCGCTGGCGCTGGGCTACGGCTACAACGCTGCAGGCCATACCGTGCAGCTCAATCTGCGCCATGATTCCGACAGCGAGTTTGGTGGCAAGAGCACTGGCAGCGTGGCCTACGGCTACGCCATCACCCCGCAGTGGCGCGCCACGGCGTCCGTGGGCACGGCCTTCCGTGCGCCCACGCTGTACCACCGCTTCAGCGAATACGGCGTGGCCACGCTGCGCCCCGAAAGCAGCCGCAATGCCGAAGTGGCACTGCGATACGCCCAGGGCAGCAGCACGTTTTCGGCCACGCTGTTTCGCAACCGTGTGAGCAACCTGATTTCGTTCTCTGGCCCCGGCACCTGCCTGTCGGACTTTGGCTGCTACGCCAACACGGCCCGCGCCGAATACAAGGGCGTGACGTTCGCGGGTTCGCACCGCGTGGGTGACGTGCAATTGCACGGCTCCATCGACCTGCAGCGCCCGCGTGACCTGGATACCGGCAAGCAGCTGGCACGCCGCGCCAAGCAGCACGCCACCTTTGGCGCCGACACCCGCCTGGCGGGCTGGACCGTGGGCGCCGAAGTGCAGGCATCAGGCCGCCGTTTCGACACCGTGGCAAACACCAACGTGCTGGGCGGCTATGCGCTGGTCAACCTGTACGCCAGCACCCGCATTGCGCGCGACTACACGCTGCTGGCCCGCATCGACAACCTGGCCGACAAGGGCTATCAGCTGGCCCGCACTTACGCCACTGCAGGGCGCGCGGTCTACGTCGGTGTGAAGTGGGCACCTCAATGAAGCCCCCCCTGAGTCGCTGCGCGCCTTCCCCCCGGAGGGGGGACGCCACCCGTGGCCTGGCGGAGCCAGTTCCACGGTGGCACTGGCTTGGGGCGCGCCAGTTTCGTCGGCCGCTGGGTGAGTACCGCACTGGGGGTGAGGTGTGACACGCTGTCCCGCGTTGCTGATTGCAGCCCCGGCTTCCGGGCAGGGCAAGACCACCGTCACTGCCGCCCTGGCGCGCCTGCATGCGAGCCAGGGCCGGCGGGTGCGGGTGTTCAAGTGCGGGCCGGATTTCCTGGACCCGCACTGGCACCAACTGGCCAGTGGTGCGCCGGTGCACCAGCTCGATTTGTGGATGAACGGTGAGGCCGACTGCGCGCAGCGGCTGCACGACGCTGCGCGCGAGTCGGACCTGATCCTCATCGAAGGCGTGATGGGTCTGTTTGACGGCAACCCCAGCGCAGCCGACCTAGCCCGGTACTTTGCGGTGCCGGTGCTGGCGGTGGTCGATGCCTCCGCCATGGCGGGCACGTTTGGCGCGCTGGCCTATGGCCTGCGCCACTACCGCCCGGGCCTGCCCTGGGCCGGTGTGCTGGCCAACCGTGTAGGCAGTGCCCGCCATGCCGACATGTTGCGTGACGGCTTGCAAGATGCCGACGACTGGATGGGCGCGCTGATGCGGGTGCAGACAGGCAATGCGCCTTTAGCCGCCAAGGCCGGTGCGGCGCTGCTGCCCGAGCGCCACCTGGGCCTGGTGGCTGCGCACGAGCTGGACGACAGCCTGCAGCGGCTGGACGCAGCGGCCGATGCCCTGGCCGCTACACCCCTGGGCCAGATGACGCTGGAGGATATGCAGCGCTGGGCCGTGGACTTTCCGGCGCCCGCCTCGAAGATTGCTGCGCCATCGCTGCTCGCGGGCCGCACCGTGGCCGTGGGGCGTGACGCGGCGTTCTGTTTTACCTACGCCGCTAATGTGCAATGCCTGGAACAGATGGGCGCCCGCGTGGCGTTCTTCTCGCCCCTGCAAGACACGGCGTTGCCGGACTGCGATGCCGTGTGGCTGCCCGGCGGTTACCCCGAGCTGCACACCGCGCAGATCGCGGCCAACACCGGCATGTTGGCCAGCCTGCGCGCCCATGTGGCCGCGGGCAAACCCATGTGGGCCGAGTGCGGCGGCATGATGGCGCTGTTCGATTCCATCACGCTGACCGATGGCAGCGCGGCTCCGCTGTGGGGCCTGCTGCCGGGCCGCGTGACCATGCAAAAGCGCCTAGCAGCGCTGGGGCCGCAGCAACTGACCGTGGCAGGACACACGTTGCGCGGCCACACCTTCCACTATTCGACCAGCGACAGCAGCGCCCCCGTGGTGGCCCGCACGGCGCGCCCGAACAAGGCGGTTGCGCCGGATGCGGGCGAGGCGCTGTACGAGCAAGGCAGCATCCACGCGAGCTACTTCCATGCGTGGTTCCCTTCGAGTCCCGAGGCGGTGGCGCATCTGCTGGGCGGTGAGAGCAAAGCATGAATTCCGTCTCGCTTTCCATCACCACCGAACTCATCCTGGGGGGGCAGAAAAGCGGCAAATCCCGCCGCGCCGAACTGCTGGCACGCGACTGGCTGGCGCAGTCCAGCGACCACCGCGCCGTGCTGATCGCCACGGGCCGGGCCTGGGACGACGAAATGCGCGAACGCATCGCCCGCCACCAACGTGACCGCGCCGAACGGGTGCCTGGCCTGCAAACCGTGGAAGAGCCGCACGACGTGGCCGCAGCCCTCACGCGGCTCAGCACGCCGCACACCCTGGTGGTGGTGGACTGCCTCACGCTGTGGCTCACCCACTGGACCATGCCCATGGGCGTGGAAAGCATGAATTTGGAACAAAAACAGGCGCTAGCGCTTGATTGGAAAGCGCAGAAGGCTATGTTTTTGGTAGCAATTGGACAGTCCCCCGGGCCCGTTGTTCTGGTGGGCAACGAAATTGGCCTGGGGGTCATCCCGATGGGGCGCGAGGTGCGCGTCTTTGTGGATGCACTCGGCACGCTCAACCAGCAGGTGGCGCAGGTGTGCCCCCGCGTGACGCTCATGGCGGCTGGCCTGCCGCTTACCTTGAAAGAACCTCGCTGATGAAACCCACCCCCGTGCGCCGCATCCTCTGGGTGATCGCCATCGTGATTGCGCTGGGCCTGCTCATGGCCGGCTTGGCGCGTGCGCAGCCCGTGCACATCAAGGACGACAAGGGCCGCGAGGTCTCGCTGCCCCGTCCGCCGCAGCGCATCGTCAGCCTGCTGCCCTCGTTGACCGAAAGCGTGTGCGAGCTGGAGCAATGTCACCGGTTGGTGGGTGTGGACCGCTATTCCAACTGGCCAGAAGCGGTAATTGGCAAGTTGCCCAAGGTGGGCGGCGGGCTGGACCCGAGCATCGAGGCCGTCGTGGCACTCAAGCCCGATGTGGTGCTGATGTCCGTCAGCTCGCGCGCCAGTGACCGGCTGGAGGCGCTCGGCCTCACCGTGGTGCAGCTGGAGCCCAAGACGCATGCCGACGTGCGCCGCGTGCTGGGCACGGTGAGCGACCTGCTGGGCGTGCCCCGCGCGCAAGGCTCCGACCGCCTCTGGCGTGTGATCGACGCGGGCGTGCTGGCGGCTGCACAGTCCCTGCCGCCCAAGGCCAAAAATGTGCGTGTGTACTTCGAGGTGAGCCGTGGGCCCTATGCAGCGGGCGAGGCGTCGTTCATTGGCGAATCGCTCACCCGGCTGGGCGTGCGCAACGTGGTGCCGGCGTCGCTGGGGCCGTTTCCGCGCCTGAACCCCGAGTTCGTGGTGCGCGCCAACCCCGACATCATCATGATCGGCAACCGCAGCATGCAGGCCATGGTGCCGTACCCCGGCTGGGCTTCCATGCGTGCCATCCGCGAGAACCGGCTGTGCGTGTTTGGCCCCGGCGATTCCGATGTGGTGGTGCGCCCTGGGCCGCGCATGGCCGAGGCGGCCCGCATCATGGCGCGGTGTCTGGTGGACAAAGCGTCATGACCAGCATTCCGATCGACTTGCCCACGGGTTCCGCCAGCCGCCGCGCCGCATGGTGTGCCGCCTGGCTGTTGCTCGCCAGCGCGTTGCTGGCGGTGTGTGGCGCCAGCGTGGGCAGCACGGGCTTTGACAGCGTGCTGCGCATGCACGGTGACCCTGTGGCCTGGCAGATCGTGTGGGACATCCGCATGCCACGCACGGCGGGTGCGTGGCTGGCGGGGGCGCTGCTGGGCCTGTCGGGCGCGGTGGCGCAGGGGTTGTTTCGCAACCCGCTGGCCGACCCGTACCTCCTGGGCAGTGCCTCGGGCGCAGCGCTGGGCGGGGCGGTGGCCATGGCGCTCTTCGGGGTGTCGCCGGTGGCGGCGCAGTGGATGGCCCGCATCGGCATCACGGGCATGGCATTTTTGGGCGCGGCGGGGGCGGTGGTGCTCACGCTGCTGCTCGCCAAGGGCGTGCAGCACACGCTGCGCTTGTTGCTGGCGGGGGTGATTGTGGGCGTGGTGCTGGGTGCGCTGCGTGACCTGGTGGAACTGGCCTCGCCCGACATCCTGCAGGCCATGCAGGCCTTCACGCTGGGCAGCACTGCTTTTGTGGGCTGGGCGGCCTGCTTGCTCATGGCCGTGGCCTGGGCGCTGTGCTCGGTGGTCGCCTGGATGCTGGCACGTGCGCTGGACGGCCTCACGCTGGGCGAGGCCACGGCCGCCAGCCTGGGCCTGCCACTCATGCCCATGCGTGTGGGGCTGGTGGCTGCCATGGCGCTGGCCACGGGCACGGCGGTGGCGCAGACGGGGCTCATCGCCTTTGTGGGGCTGGCGGCTCCGCACCTGGTGCGCTCCATCGTGCGCGTGACACACGAACGGCACATCGTGCTCTCCAGCCTGATGGGCGCGGTGCTGCTCATGGCGGCCGACATCCTGGCGCGCTGGCTGCTGGCGCCGCAGGAGCTGCCCGTGGGCGTGCTCACGGCGGCGCTGGGCGGCACCTACCTGCTGTGGCTCATGCACCGGCGCACCTCGCACGGGGGCGCACTATGAAATCAATAGCTATCAGTGCAAATGGGATAAGCGCCAGCATCGGGAATCGCTCGATATTGCAGGGCATTGACCTGCAATTGCCCGCCGGGCGCTGGACGAGCATCGTCGGCCCCAACGGAGCGGGCAAGTCCACCCTGCTCAAGGTGCTGGCGGGCCTGCTGCCGCGTGTGGCGGTGCAGGGCGACGTGTTGTTGCTCGGCCGCCCGCTGGCGCAGATTCCTGCGCGCGAACGCGCCCGCCAGCTCGCCTGGCTGGGGCAGAACGAAGGCTCGGCTGACGACCTGACCAGTTATGACGTGGCCATGCTCGGCCGGCTGCCGCACCAGGCCTGGCTGGCACCGCCGGGTGCGGCCGACCACGCAGCGGTGGAGCAGGCGCTGCGCACCACGCAGGCCTGGGACTGGCGCCACCGCCCGCTGTCGCAGCTGTCGGGCGGCGAACGCCAGCGCGTGCTGCTGGCCCGCGCCCTGGCGGTGCAGGCGCAGGTGCTGCTGATGGACGAGCCCCTGGCCAACCTCGACCCGCCGCACCAGACCGACTGGCTGCACACCATGCGTGCATTGGTCGATGCGGGGGGCACGGTGGTCAGCGTGCTGCACGAGGTGTCGCTGGCACTGCAGTCCGACGACATGGTGGTGATGGCACAGGGCCGCGTGCTGCACCAGGGCGCCTGCGATGCACCCGCCACGCACGCGGCGCTGGAGAGCGTGTTTGACCACCGCATCCACGTGCGGCATCTGGATGGCATGTGGATGGCGCTGCCATCGATGCAGCGCAAGCACAGCCAATGAAACAACACATGGATTGAGGGAGTGGAAGCATGAACATCGAATCGGGTTTTTCGCAGGTCGCGCAGTCGTTGCTGTGGCCGGTGCTGGTGCTGGTGGGGCTGGCGTTTGTCTACGCGCTGTGGTCGGGCGGCGCCACGCTCATGGAGGCGTGGCAGCGCTGGCGCCAGCCGCAGTACCGTTCGCTGCGCGTGGCGCCGGGTTTGTCGATGGAAGAGCTGGAGCTGCAACTGGTGCGCCAGGTGGAGCCCGTGCGCTTGCTCAGCCGCCTGTCGCCCATGCTGGGGCTGATCGCCACGATGATCCCGCTGGGCCCTGCGCTGCAGAGCGTGGCGGCGGGCAACGGCCAGCAGGCGCTGGCGGTGTTCAGCGGCGCCTTTGCGGGTGTGGTGCTGGCGCTGGCCGCCGCGTCGGTGGGCCTGGTGGTGTACTCGGTGCGCCGCCGCTGGCTGCTGGCCGAGCTGCTGGTGGTGCGCAAGGAGCGCGGGGTGGCGCAATGAGCTTGCGCCACTTGAACGTCTTGGCCGAGGACGACGACGATCCGATGCTGTCCGCCGTGAACCTGGTGGACGTGTTCCTGGTGCTGGTCGTGGCGTTGCTCACGGCCGTGGCCGTGCAGACCCAGACCAGCGCTCATGAGAGCGTCACCATCATCCGCAACCCCGGCCAGCCCGACATGGAAGTGGTCGTGCGCGAGCAGGGCAAGGAAGTGCGCTTCAAGGGCGCTGGCAGCGCAGCGCAAGGGCAGGGCGTGCGTGCGGGCGTTGCCTACAAGCTCGAAGACGGTAACATCGTCTACATCCCCGAAACCGGTGTGGCGCCTGCAGACGCGGGCGCTGGCGCGGCCGACCCCGCCAAGCCATGAAGGCGCTGATCCTGCGCACGGCACTGTGGTGCCTGCTGCTGGCTGCGCCGCTGGTGCAGGCCGCGCAGTCTGCGCCCGTGTTGCTCTGGCTAACCTCTGACATCACCACCGCCCCACGCACGGCCATGGTGCAGCGCCTGGCCTCCGACGCGGGCCTGGGCTTTGTGCACATCGATTACCCGCTGGCCGGCCCGGCGGTGCTCGACGCGGCCCAGGCCCAGAAGCTGGAGCGCGCACTGGCAGGCGCCGCCATGGTGTGGGTGGATGCACCGCATGCCAGCGTGGAGGCGCGCTTGCGCCGCATGGCGGGGCCGCAACTCGATGCGCGTGCTGTGCGCACCCCTGGCCGCGTGGTCTGGGTGCCTGCGGGCACGCCCGCCGTCGACCTGTCTGCGCTGGATGCGCCCGCCCGTATGGTGGCCTACCTGCAGGCCGGTGGCCCGCGCAACCTGAAGAACGCCATTGCCCTGGCGCGTGCCACCGTGGCGGGTGCTGCCATGCCTGCCTTGCCCGCGCCCGACATCCTGCCCCCCCGGGGTATCTACCACCCCGACGCGCCCCGCCTGCTCCCCAACGCCGCCGCGCTGGAGGCCTGGCGCCAGGGCCAGCCCGCGCTGCGCAGCCTGCCCGCCGTGGCCGTGCTGGTGCACCGCCACCATTTTGTGGATGGCAGTACCGAATGGCTCGATGCCTGGCTGCGCACCTTCCGCCAGCAAGGCCTGTTCGCCTATGCCGCCTTTGGGCAGCAGGTCACGGCGCAGACGCTGGCCGAGGTGCTGGAGCTGCCCCCCGAGAGCGGCACCGGACCCGGCCGCCTGCACGCCTCTGTCCTGGTGCTGCACCAGCTCGTGCCCCAGGCCGCCGCGCTGCAGCCGCTGCTGGCCCGCTGGGGCGTGCCGCTGCTCGGCACGCAGCCCTACCGCGCAGGCGATGCCGCCGCGTGGGAGGTCAGCGACACGGGCCTGTCGCTGTCCGATGTTCCGTTCTATCTGGCGCAGCCTGAGGCGGCGGGTGCCATCGACCCGGTCCTGGTCGCTGCCCACGGCGCCGAGGGGCAAGACTTCCGCCTCATCGAACGCCAGGCCCAGGCCGTGGTCGCCAAGGCACGGCGCCTGATCGCGCTGCAGACCCAACCTGCCGCCGACAAGCGCCTGGTGGCCATGGTCTACAACTACCCCCCGGGCGGCACCAACTTTGGCGCCTCGTTCCTCAACGTGCCGCGCAGCCTGGAGCAGGTCTCTGGCGGCTTGGCCCAGGCAGGCTACCGCACGCAGCAGGTGCCCGAGCAGGGCTGGATCGATGGGCTCAAGCCGCTGCTCGCCGCGTATTACCCCGGCGCCGATGTGCGCGCGCTGCTGCAAAACGGACAGGCCGCCGCGCTGCCGCTGGCGCGCTATGAGCAGCATCTGGCCACCTTGCCCAAGGCCGTGCGCGAGCGCATGAACGCGCACTGGGGCACTCCCGAAAGGAGCCGCTACGTGGTCAATTGGCAGGGCGAAAAGGTGTTCGCCATCCCACGCCTGCAGGTGGGTCACCTTTCGGTGCTGCCCCAGCCCCCGCGCGAAGAAACCCTGCGCCTGGGCCAGAACCCGTTCATGCACAAGTCCAAGGCGCCGCTGTCGCACCACTACCTGGCCGTGTACCTGTGGGCGCAGCTGGAGGCCGATGCGCTCATCCACTTCGGCACCCACGGCACGCAGGAATGGGCCGGTGGCAAAGCCCGTGCGCTGGATGTGCACGACGACGCGCTGCTGCCGCTCGGTGACCTGCCCGTGGTCTATCCCTACATCGTGGACAACCTGGGTGAGGCCCTCACGGCCAAGCGCCGGGGCCGCGCTGTGCTGGTGAGCCACCGCACGCCCGTGTTCGCTCCGGCCGGCTTCGAGGCGCGCATGGCACACATGCACGAGGTGATGCACGAATGGGAAACCGTGGACGAAGGCCCCACGCGCCGCGCGCTCGAAAAGCAGCTGGTGGCGCAGTTTGTGGAGCACCAGCTGCACCACGACCTGGGCTGGAGCGCCGAGCGCATCGCGGCCGACTTCCACGGCTTTCTTGAAATCCTGCACCCCTACCTGGACCAGCTCGCGCAAAGCTCGCAGCCCAAGGGCCTGGCCGTGTTCGGCCGCGTACCCGCGCCCGAGCAGCGGCGCGAGACCGTCCTGCAGGCGCTGCGCAAGCCGCTGATCGAGGCGCTGGGCGAAGACATCGACGAAGCCTTCCTGATCAAGCACGATGCGGTGCTGGCTGCACGCCCCGCGCGCTGGCTCGAAGTGGCGCTGACCGATGCGCAGGCAGCCAGCGTGCTGGACCTGCGCCCCGCGCTGCCCGATGCACCGCCAGCACAGGACGGCTTGGTGCGCGCCCAAGACCATGTGCCCAACCGCGCAGCGCGCCAACCCATCGATACGCCCGCGCTGCTGCAACTGGCACAGCGCGCGCAAGAGCTGGAGCGCCTGCTGGCCACGGAAGGCGAGCTACCCGGCTTGCTGGCTGCGCTGGAAGGGCGCTACCTGCCCGCTGCGTACGGTGGCGACCCCATCCGCAACCCCGACAGCCTGCCCACAGGCCGCAACCTCACGGGGCTGGACCCGAGCCGCCTGCCCACGCGCCAGGCCTATGCCGTGGCGCAGACGCTGTTCAACGACTGGTTCAAGGACTACCAGGCGCGCCATGGTGGCCAGGCGCCGCAGCGGTTGGCGTTGTCGCTGTGGGCGGGCGAAACGCTGCGCCACCAGGGCATCATGGAAGCGCAGGCGCTCGTGGCGCTGGGCATGCGCCCGGTGTGGGACGACTCGGGCCGCCCGGCGCGGGTCGAGACCATCCCCGCCGATGAGCTGAAACGCCCGCGCGTCGATGTGCTCATGAGCATCACCGGCTCGTACCGTGACCAGTTCCCCGGGCTGATGGCGCTGCTGGACCGTGCGGTGGCCCAGGCCGCCACGGCCGAGCCCGGCAACGTGATCGCTCGCAATACCGCGCAGATCGACCAGGAACTGCGCAAGCAGGGCGTGCCCCGCGCGCAGGCCGAGCAACTGGCGCGCGTGCGCTCGTTCGGCAATGCGGTGGGCGACTACGGCACCGGCCTGTCGGACGCGGTGCAAAGCGACGGGCTGCAAACCAACGATGCGCGCCTGGGCCAGATGTTCCTCGAACGCATGAGCCAGCCTTATCTGGCGGGCGAGCCGGTGACCGGCGTGGCGGGCGGTGTGGCGGCTCAGGCATTGGGTGCCCACCTGCGCCGCGCCGATGCCGCCATCCTGTCGCGCAGCTCGCACCTGTATGCCATGGTCAGCTCGGACGATCCGTTCCAGTACCTGGGCGGCCTGTCGGCCGCAGCCCGCGTGGCGGGGCGAGCGCAGGGGCTGGAGCTGCATGTGGCCCAGCTGCAGGATGCAGGCGAGCCCACTACCGAGACCGCGCAGCGCGCCATTGCGCTGGAGATGCAGTCGCGCTACCTGCACCCGGGCTGGCTCCAGGCGCAGAAGGCCGAGGGCTATTCGGGCACGCTGCAGGTGCTCAAGGCCGTGCAGTTCGCCTGGGGCTGGCAGGCCGTCGCGCCCGACACGGTGCGCAGCGACCATTGGCAGAGCTTCTACGACGTGCTGGTGCGCGACAAGCACCAGCTGGGCCTGCCCGAGTGGCTCAAAGAGCATCCGCAGGCTTATGCCCAGTCGCTGGAGCGCCTGGTGCAGGCGCAGCGCCAGGGCTATTGGCAGGCCGATGCCGACACGCAAAAACAACTGGCGCAGATGTACCAGGAGCTGACGCGTGCCGCGCCGCTGGCGGCCGAGCTGCCCAGCGTGCGCCGCTGGGTGGAGCGAGCGGCTCGTGGTGAGTCCGTAGAGCTGACCCCGCCTGCAGGTATGGCCATTGCGGCGCCGCAGTCGCCAGCCCTGGCAGCGCCACAGCCTGCGCCCCCCGCCGCTGACCTGCCCGCGCCGCCCGCCCAGGCAGAAGCACCACCCTCCGCGCCCGCCGTGCCTACCATGGGCGTGTTACTGGAGCGGCAGCCCGAGCGCAAAGCCCCCGACGCCGTCAAAGAGCCCAGCCCCGTGGAGCGCATGGCCGGCATCGTGGCCCTGCTGGTCATGGCCCTGGTGGCGATGGCGGGCGCCGCGTGGCAGGCGCGCCGTCCGTCCTCGTTGTCTTCCCCGCTGCAACCGGCCGGCGTGTGATGCCCGGTCTCTCTGAAAGAATCGACACCATGCAGATCGAAACCCCGCCCACCGAAAAACGCTACGAAAAGCCCGAGGGCGAACGCCGGGGCCTTGTCATCGTCAACACCGGCGACGGCAAGGGCAAAAGCACGGCCGCCTTTGGCCTGGCGCTCCGCGCCCATGGCCGGGGCAAGGCCGTGAAGATCTTCCAGTTCATGAAAGTGCCCACGGCGCGATTTGGCGAGCACCGCATGTTCGAGCAGATAGGCCTGCCCATCGAAGGCCTGGGCGACGGCTTCAGCTGGAAGAGCAAGGACCTGGAGCACTCGGCCCAGCTCGCGCGCGACGGCTGGGAAAAGGCGCGCGCCGCCATCCTGTCGGGCGAGCATTTCCTGGTGGTGCTGGACGAGATCACCTACCCGCTGATCTACGGCTGGCTGCCGCTCGACGGCGTGTTGCAGACCCTGCGCGATCGGCCCAAGGACGTGCACGTGTGCCTCACCGGCCGCCGCTGCCCCCCCGAGATCATCGAGCTGGCCGACACCGTGACCGAGATGCAGCTGATCAAGCACGCGTTCAAGGCGGGCATTCCCGCGCAGCGCGGCATCGAAGACTGAGCCACTGTGTCCGAGCACTGGTCCTTGCTACTGCTCCCTGGCCTGGGCTGGCCTGCGGCAGCGGTGTGGATGGGCGTGCCGCTGCTGGCACTGGCCATTGACTGGTGGTTGGGGGAGCCGCCCGCCCGCTGGCACCCGGTGGTGTGGATGGGCACGGCCTTGCACTGGGGAGGCGAGCGGGTGGCCCCGCTGACGCCTGTGGCACAGGACTTTCGGCGTTTTTGGCTGGGGGCGATAGTGTGGATTGCCTTGGCTGCTATTGTTTTGATAGTTTCCTGGTGGTTGCAGCACCTGGCGTTGACGCTGATGGGTTGGCTTGCCCTCGGCATGCTGGCGCTGCTGCTCAAGCCCCTGCTGGCCTGGCGCATGCTGCACGACGAGGTGCTGGCGGTGGAGGTGGCGCTGGGCCAGTCGCTGCCCGCCGGGCGCGCGCAGCTGGCTCGCTTGGTGAGCCGGGACGTGAGCGCTCTCACCGCCGTGCAGGTGCGCGAGTCGGCCATCGAGTCGCTGGCCGAGAACCTCAACGATTCCGTGGTGGCGCCGCTGTTCTGGTTTGCGCTGCTGGGTCTGCCGGGGGCTGCGCTGTACCGCATGGCCAATACGGCCGACGCCATGTGGGGCTACCCCGGCATGCGCAGCGGGCGCTACTGGCAATGGGCGGGCAAGTGGGCGGCGCGGGCGGACGATGTGCTGTCTTGGGTGCCGGCCCGCATCACCGCCTTGTTGCTGGCGGTGGTCGCCAGGGGACTGCCGTTTTCCACGCTGGCCCGCCAGGCGCGCAAGACGCCATCGCCCAACAGCGGCTGGCCCATGGCGGCCATGGCACTGGCGTTGAACGTGCGCCTGGCCAAGCCCGGGGTGTACACGCTGCACAGCAAGGGCCGCCGGGCGGGGCCGCTCGATACGCGGCGCGCTGCACGCCTGGGCACGCAGGTGGTGCTGGCCATGGTGCCCGTGGTGGCGGGCCTGCAGTTGCTGGTGCTGGTGGTGTTTGCTTGGGCGCATGCATGAGCTCGCCGCGTCGTTTCTCTGCGCCCACGCCGTTGCACGGTGGCCCGGACGCCGCGGGCGTTCCGGTGTTTGATTTCTCGACCAACAGCAACGCCTGCGGGCCATGCCCCGAGGCGCTGCACGCCGTGCAGGCGGCCGACGCCACGCGCTACCCCGACCCGGCCTACACGGCGCTGCGCGAGGCCCTGGGCGCCTTCCACGGCGTATCGCCAGGGCGCATCGTGCTGGCGGCCAGTGCCAGCGAGTTCATCCACCGCATCACCGCGCTGGCCGCACAGCAGGGCGCGGTGCAGGTGGCCGTGCCGCCACACAGCTATGGCGACTACGCCCAGGCCGCGCAGGTGCGCGGGCTGGAGGTGCTGCGGGGCGGCGGCGCCGCAGCGGGCCTGCAATGGGCATGCGAGCCCTCCAGCCCTCTGGGTGTGGAAGATCCCTCGTTGCGCGGTTGGCGACAAAGCGATGCCGACGTTGCCTGGCGTGTGCTCGACTGCGCGTATGTCCCCCTGAGGCTCGGCGCGGAGGGCGCATGGGTTGGTGCGCCGTCGCCACTCATGCCCTCGGCCTGCTGGCAGCTCTGGACCCCCAACAAGGCCCTGGGGCTGACGGGTGTACGTGCCGCCTATGCGATTGCGCCGCCAGACTGTGAAGAGCAGGCACTGGGGCTGACGGCCCTGGCGTCTTCCTGGCCCGTGGGTGCCCACGGCGTGGCACTGCTGCAGGCGTGGACGCAGGCCACCGTGCAGCAATGGCTGGTGCACAGCCTGCGCACCCTGGGCGATTGGAAGGCGCGCCAGCAGACGCTGTGCACCGATCTGGGCTGGGCTGTGCACGCGGGCAGCCTGGCCAACTATTTCTGCGTGCAGCCTGCTACCCACACGTTGCAGAGCGATCTGGCTGCGCTGCGCGCCGGCGGCATCAAGCTGCGCGATGCGGCGTCATTCGGCCTGCCCGGCACCGTGCGCCTGGGGGTGCTGGCGCCCGCCGCACAAGATGCGCTGCAGGCTGCATGGCAGGCCATCTTGGGCCCTGCGGGCCGTACCATCCCGCATTCCATCGGATCGAGGGAGACCTTGTGAGAACCATCACCGTCAATCGCTACGTCACGCCGCTGCGTGAAGGTGGCTCCATGCCCGCCATCGTCGAGGGCGACGACCTAGGCACCTACGTGCTCAAGTTCCGTGGCGCAGGGCAGGGCGTGCGCGCACTGCTGGCCGAGATCATTGCGGGCGGCATCGCCCGTGCGCTGGGCCTGCCCGTGCCCGAGATCGTGCTGGCCCAGCTCGACCCCGCCCTGGCGCAGACCGAGCCCGACCCCGAAATCCAGGACCTGGTGCGCGCCAGCGGTGGCCTGAACGTGGGGCTGGATTACCTCTCGGGCGCGCTCAATTTCGACCCGGCGGTGGATGTGGTGTCGGATGATTTTGCCTCGCGCCTCGTGTGGTTCGATGCCCTGGTGGGCAATGTGGACCGCACTGCGCGCAACACCAATCTGCTGATGTGGCACCGCCAGCCCTGGCTCATCGACCATGGTGCGGCGCTGACCTTTCACCACGCCTGGAACGGCACGGTGGCCCTGCCCGCCAAACCTTTTACGCCCATTGCCGACCATGTGCTGCTGGCCCGGGCCACGCTGCTCGCGCAGGTG